>DATAHG010000518.1:0-5020 GCA_036263295.1 Thermoanaerobaculia bacterium
CCGGTGTGGCCCACGGTCGAGCTGGGGGAGAACGAGCGGATCGGGCCGCGCAAGGAGGACTACAAGGTCCTCTTCCGCGATCCGGACGGCAAGACGATCGAGCACGAGGCCGGCAGCGAGGCCGAGTGGCTGGGCTTCGTCGAGGGGCAGTCCTACAAGGCGGAGGCGGATATCTCCGGGAAGATCCAGCGGATCGTCGGGCCGGCGGACCCGCCGAAGTGAAAGGCGTGGCGCCGAGGCCCTATTTCTTCTTCGATGCGCACCTCTTAAAGTGAGGAAGTTTTCTCTCACAAGCCGTCGCTCGAAGTTGTAGCTCGAAATAGTCCGGGCCGATCCGGCATCTTCAGATGGAGGTGCAACCCATGGTCGAGCAGCGCCCTTACGTCCGCCGCAAGTCTCTCGACAACTCCTACCAGATCCTGGGCCATGTCTTCTCGTTCCTGGCCGAGGAGAAGGACACGGGAGGACTTTTCACGCTCATCGAGGTCAGCCCGTTCGCGGGGACCGAGCCGCCGCCGCACATCCGCCGCCAGGACGACGAGGGGTTTTACGTCCTGCAGGGGGAGATGGAGCACCAGATCGACGGCGAGACGGTCGTCGCCCGCCCCGGGGATTTCGTCCTGGCCCCCCAGGGAGCGCTCCGCAGCTTCCGCTTCCGGTCGCCCGAGGCCCGGCTGCTCCTGCTGCTGGCGCCGGGCGGCGCCGAGGAGGGGCTGCGGGAGATCGGCCGGCCGGCGCCGTCGCTGATCCCGCAGTTTCCGGAAGGGGGGCTGCCCAGCCCCGAGACCATGCAGGCCGCCTTCGCCGCCCACGGCGTCGAGTTCGGGATGCCCCCGGCGCCGGGCACCCCCATGCCCCAGCTCGTCCTCAACGAGGCGCTGGCCCGCCGGGCCGGCGTGGGGCGGTCGGTATGGTCGAGGGATCAGCTCGTCACGGTCCTCGCCGGAGGCCGGGACACTCACGGCCGCTTCTCCCTGATCGAGACGGTGGTCGGCCGGGGGCGGGAGCTGCCGCCGCACGCCCATCGCGAGGACGTGGCCTACGTCGTCCTCACCGGGGAGGCGACGGTCTTCGCCGCCGGGGAGCCTCTCCCGGCGTCGGCCGGCAGTCTGGTATTCATACCGAAACGGACGGAGCATTCGCTGCGGGTCCACACGGAAGAGGTCCGCCTGCTGACCCTGGCCTCCCCCGCCGGCCTAGAGGAGTGGTTCCAGGCTGCCGCCACGCCGGCGCTGGCCATGACCTTGCCGCCGCCGGCCCTGCGGGATGTGGCGGCGGCTGGGCGGGCCGGGCTGGCCGGGCTCCCCCTGCGCTGAGGTCCTGCCGGCGGCGTGCCCCCGGTCTGGCCTGGTCCAGCCCAGGGGGCCCGCCGCCGGAGGGGTCCGGGCCCCGGCCTCTCTCTGGTAGCATTCGGGCCGCGAATGTACCCAAGGAGGTCTGTCCCGATGACCGTTCGGCTGCTCCGTCTGTCTCTCTGTTGCTCTCTCGTGCTGGCCCTGGTGGGGCCGCTTCACGCGGCGGAAAAGCGCCGCCTCACGCCTGAGGATCTCTGGGCCATGGAACGGGTCGGCGACCCGGCCCTGTCCCCGGACGGCCGCTGGGCCGCCTTCACTGTCACCCGCTACGCCGTGGACAAGAACAAGGGGGACAGCGACCTCTGGCTCGTCCCGTCCGACGGCAGCGCCCAACCGCGGCGCCTGACCTGGAACGAAGGCAGCGACAGCTCGCCGGCCTGGAGCCCCGACGGCAAGCGCCTCGCCTTCGTCTCGAAGCGCGGCGACGGCCCGCCGCAGCTCTTCCTCCTGCCGGTCGAGGGGGGCGAGGCCGAGCCCGTCACCAAGCTGCCGATCGGCGTCCAGGAGCCCCGCTGGTTCGCGGACGGCAAGCGGATCGCCTTCACGGCCAGCACCTGGCCCGACCTCAACGACAACTGGGACGCGGTCAAGAAGCGCCAGGACGAGCAGAAGGACGACAAGGTCCAGGCCAAGATCAGCGATACCCGCGTCCTGCGCTATTGGGACCAGTACCTGACCGACGGCACGGCGACGCACGTCTTCGCGGTCGATCTGGACAGCCGCGAGGTCAAGGACCTGACCCCCGGCTTCAAGCTCCTCACCGGCGTGGGCGGTGGCGGGGGCTGGGATCTCTCCCCCGACGGCGACGAGATCGTGTTCTCCGCCAACAGCACGAACCCGCCCTATCAGTCGCTCAACTTCGACCTGTACCTGATCCGGATCGGCAAGGACACGAAGGCGGGCGCGCCGAAGAACATCACGGCCGCCAACCCGGCCGACGACGGCAGCCCACGCTATTCGCCGGACGGCCGCTACATCGTCTATACCCGCAGCCGCCGGCCGGAGATCGACCCCGATTTCGGCCGCTTCGCGCGCTATGACCGCAAGTCCGGCGAGGTCCGCGGGTTGGCCGAGGACTGGGACGGCTCGCCGCAGTCCTTCGTCTTCACGCCGGACGGCAAGACCCTCGTCTTCCAGGCCGAGGAGCGCGGCCGGGTGCCGATCTTCTCCCTGCCGATCGACGGCGGCACCCCGAAGGCGGTGGTCCGCGCCGGCACGACCGCCGGGGTCGAGGTCGGGCCGGACCCGGCGAACGCCGGTTCTTACCGCCTGGTCTTCCTGAATCAGTCGACCCTCGTCCCCACCGAGCTGTTCACGGCCGGGATCGACGGCGGCACCCCCAAGCCGTTGACCTCGTTCAATGCCAAGCGGATCGCCGAGCTCGACCTCGGCACCACGAGCGAGGTGAGCTTCGAAGGTGGTGGCGGCGACCAAGTCCACATGCTCCTGGTCTTCCCGCCGGGCTTCGACAAGAGCAAGAAATACCCGCTGGTCCAGCTCATCCATGGCGGCCCGCACGGCGCCTTCCAGGACGAGTTCCACTATCGCTGGAACGCTGCCCAGTTCGCGGCCCCCGGCTATGTGGTGGCGCTGGTGAACTTCCACGGCTCGACCGGCTACGGCCAACGCTTCGCCGAGGCGATCGTGGGCAACCACGCCGACCTCCCCTTCGCCGACATCATGAAGGCGACGGACTACCTGATCGCCCAGGGCTATATCGACGAGAAGCGGATGGCCGCGGCGGGCGGCTCCTACGGCGGCTACATGGTGGACTGGATCCTCGGCCACACCGACCGCTTCGCCTGCCTGGTCTCCCATGCCGGCGTCTACGACCTGATGGCCCAGTTCGCCTCGGACGGCACCTGGGGGCGGTCGAACAACTACGGCGGCTCCCCCTGGACCGATCCGGACCGTGTCCAGCTCTACTCGCCGGCCCGCTACGCCAAGAGCTTCAAGACGCCGACGCTGATCCTGCACGGCGAGCGGGACTTCCGCGTGCCCTACACCCAGGGGATCAACCTCTACGGGGTCCTGCAGGGCAAGGGGGTGCCGGCCCGGATCGTCATCTTCCCCGACGAGAACCACTGGGTCCTCAAGCCGCAGAGCTCGATCCTCTGGTACAACGAGGTCTTCACCTGGCTGAGCAAGTATCTCGGCGGGACGGTCCCCAAGGGGCCGGCGAAGGACGCGAAGGCGAAGACGGCCGTGGCGGCCGGCGCCCAGAAGTAGCGGGCAGTCCCGGGGCGGGACCTCAAAAAAGAAAGGCGCGAGGGCTGTCGGTTGCTCTCGCGCCTTTTTCCATGAGGCGCAGGCTATACAGTGTTTTAACGGACGGATTCGACGGCTGGCCGGACCGGGAACTTCGCCAGCAGCTCGCGGATGAAATCCAGCTCGTCGTCGTTCACCATGTGGCCGAGCGCCGGGTAGATCCGCTCGGTCACGTCCGCTCCCATCCCCTGCAGCACCTGGGTCGATTCCTTCACCCGCTGGAGCGGGATGTGGGGATCGCGGTCGCTGCAGCCCAGGAAGACCGGGGTCTCCGCCAAGCTGCCGGGATAATCCCGGGGCGTCCCCGGCGGGCCGATGAGGCCGCCGGAGAGGGCCACGACCCCGCCGTAGCGCCGGGGGTTGCGCGCCGCGAACTCCAGCGACAGGCAGGCCCCCTGCGAAAAGCCGAGCAGGACGATGCGCTCCGCCGGCACCCCTTCGCTCTCGATGTGCTCCACCAGCTCGCCCAACCGCGCCAGGGCCGAGGAGAGGCCCGGCTCGTTCTGGTCGAGCGGCGCGAGGAAGCTGTAGTCGTACCAGGTGGACCCCGCCGCCTGGGGAGCCAGGTAGGCGAGGTCCGGCCGGTCCAGCTCGTCGGCCAGCGTCAGGATGCTCTCCGCCGAGGCGCCCCGGCCGTGGACCAGGATCATCGCGGCCGAGGCGTCCGCGAGCGGCCGGCCGGCCGCGACGACCGGCTGGTCGCCGTGGATATGCTGGAAGCCGCTCACGCCGCACCTCCCGCCTCGCTGGCCCCAGTCAATACAGGCGTCCGCCCCACCTCCAGCGGCGGCAGCACCGACTCGATCTCCCCGCGCGAGGGCTCCAGCCAGGGCGGCAGCATCAGGCCGCTGCCCAACTGCTCCACGGTTTCGTCACGGGTAAAACCCGGCGGATCCGTGGCAATCTCGAACAGCACCCCGCCCGGCTCGCGGAAGTAGATCGAGTGGAAGTACTGCCGGTCCATGATCGGGCTGACCTGGAAGCCGAGCGCCATCAGCTCCTCGTGCCAGGCCTGCTGCTGCTCGTCCGTCTCTACCCGAAAGGCCACGTGGTGGACCGTCCCCGCCGAGACGTGGCCGCGCGGCGCGTCCGGCTTCGCCAGCACGTCGATCCGGGCCGCCGGGCCGCCGCCCACCGCCTCGAAGCGGAAGCGGTCACGCTCCTCGCCGGCCGGCTGGTACCCCATGACGCGGGTCAGCACATTGGCGGTCACCTCCGGGTTCCACTCGGTGAGGGTCACCGACTCGAAGCCCCGAATGGCCTTCTCCGCCGGCACCGGCCCGGTCTCCCAGGGGGCGAGCCCGCCATCCCCCGCGCGGGCCACCAGCTCGATTTGGAGGCCGTCAGGATCGAGGAGGCTCAGCACCTCCTCGTCGAACCCTGCCCGGGTCCGCGGC
>DATAHG010000519.1:0-5128 GCA_036263295.1 Thermoanaerobaculia bacterium
GTTAGGAACCTCCCCGCCCCTCAAGCTAGAATCCGCCGCGTCCGGGGCACGTCCGGCTTTCCTTTGGAGGTTGTAAATGGTGAGACGCAAGATCGCAATGGCGGCGATTCTGTTTTTGACGGTGGCGGGCGGGGCCTTCGCGCAGAAGGCCAAGAACGACAAGAGCACGAGCACGACGCAAAAGCCCAAGGGCATGTCGTCCGACACTTTCCGCGGCCTCGAGCTGCGGGGCATCGGACCGGCCCTCACCTCCGGCCGGATCATCGACCTCGTCGTCGATCCGCAGCACAAGACCACCTGGTACGTGGCCGCGGCCTCCGGCGGGGTGTGGAAGACCACCAACGCCGGCACCACCTGGGCGCCGATCTTCGAGGACACCGGGTCCTATTCGGTCGGCTGCATCACCATGGATCCCAACAACCCCATGGTTCTGTGGGTCGGCTCCGGCGAGAACAACAGCCAGCGCAGCGTCAGCTACGGCGACGGCGTCTACAAGTCTGTGGACGGCGGCAAGACCTGGAACAACATGGGGCTCAAGAGCTCCGAGCACATCGGCAAGATCCTGGTGGACCCGCGCGACTCCGACACCGTCTACGTCGCCGCCCAGGGCCCGCTCTGGAGCGCCGGGGGCGACCGCGGCCTCTACAAGACCACCGACGGCGGCAAGACCTGGAAACCGGTCCTCACGATCAGCGAGAACACCGGCGTCTCCGACATCGTCTTCGACCCGCGCGACCCGGACGTGATCTATGCCTCGGCCTACCAGCGCCGGCGCCATGTCTACGGCGTGATCAACGGCGGCCCCGAGGCGGCGATCTACAAGACCCTCGACGGCGGCGCGAGCTGGAAGAAGCTCACCTCCGGCCTGCCCAAGGAAGACCTCGGCCGCATCGGCCTCGCGGTCTCCCCGGTCAAGCCCGACACCGTCTACGCCGTGGTCGAGGCGGCCCGCAAGCAGAGCGGCTTCTATCGCTCGCAGGACGGCGGCTCGACCTGGGAGAAGCGCAGCAGCTACTCCGCCGGCAGCGGCCAGTATTACCAGGAGCTGTTCCCCGATCCGGTCAACCCGGACCGCGTCTACTCCGTCGATGTCTTCTTCAAGGTGACCGAAGACGGCGGCAAGACCTTCAAGAACGTCGGCGAGAAGAACAAGCACGTGGACAACCACGTGATCTGGATCGATCCGGACAACACCGATCACCTCCTGGTCGGCTGCGACGGCGGCCTGTATGAGAGCTGGGACCGCGGCGGCCTCTGGCGCTTCATCTCGAACCTGCCGATCACCCAGTTCTACCGCGTGAGCGTCGACAACAGCGTGCCTTACTACTACGTCTACGGCGGCACGCAGGACAACTTCAGCCTCGGCGGCCCGTCGCGCACCACGAACGTGCACGGCGCCGGCAACTCCGACTGGTTCGTCACCAATGGCGGCGACGGCTTCGAGACGGTGGTCGATCCGGTCGATCCGAACATCGTCTATGCGGAGTCGCAGAACGGCGGCCTGGTGCGCTTCGACCGCAAGAGCGGCGAGGCGATCGTGCTGCAGCCGCAGCCGGCCAGCGGCGACCCGGGCCTGCGCTTCAACTGGGATTCGCCGCTGATGATCAGCCCGCACTCCCACACCCGGGTCTACATCGCGGCCCAGCGCCTGTTCCGCAGCGACGACCGCGGCAACACCTGGAAGGCGGTCAGCCCGGACCTCACCCGCCAGATCGACCGCAACAAGCTCAAGATCATGGGCCGGGTCTGGGGCGTGGACGCCGTCGCCCGCGGCTCCTCGACCTCGTTCTACGGCAACATCGTGTCGCTCGACGAGTCGCCCAAGAAGGAAGACCTTCTCTACGTCGGCACCGACGACGGCCTCATCCAGGTCACCCAGGACGGCGGCCGCAACTGGAAGAAGATCGAGCGCTTCCCGGGCGTGCCCGAGAACACCTACGTCTCCTACCTCACCGCCTCGCAGTTCGACGCCGGCACGGTCTTCGCCGCCTTCGACAACCACAAGCAGGGGGACTTCAAGCCCTACCTGCTCAAGAGCACCGACAACGGCGCCACCTGGACCAGCATCGCGGGAGACCTGCCGCAGCGCGGGACGGTCTACTCGATCGCCCAGGACCACGTCAATCCCGACCTGCTGTTCGCCGGCACCGAGTTCGGCATCTTCTTCACCAAC
The DNA here is from genome assembly GCA_036263295.1 of Thermoanaerobaculia bacterium. Classification (GTDB taxonomy): domain Bacteria; phylum Acidobacteriota; class Thermoanaerobaculia; order Multivoradales; family UBA5704; genus DATAHG01. The sequence continues at coordinate 2,174 of DATAHG010000519.1, forward strand.
GACGGCGGCAAGCGCTGGATCCAGCTCGAAGGCAACTTCCCGCTGATCGCGGTGCGCGACATCGCCATCCAGCGCCGCGAGAACGACCTCGTGCTCGCGACCTTCGGCCGCGGCTTCTACATCCTCGACGACTACACGCCGCTGCGCACCTGGAAGCCGGAGATGATGTCGGGGGACATGACCCTGTTCCCGGTCAAGAAGACCTGGCTCTACGCCGAGGGCAAGCCGCTCGGCCTGCGCGACAAGGGCTTCATGGGCGAGGATTACTTCACCTCCCCCAACCCGCCGTTCGGCGCGGTCTTCACTTACTACCTGCCGGAGGAGATCAAGAGCCTCCGCAAGAAGCGGGAGGAGGCCGAGCGCCTGACCCAGGAACAGGGCCAGGAGGTGGTGTTCCCGACCTGGGAGGACCTGCGCGCCGAGGACCGCGAGAGCACGCCGCAGATCCTCTTCACGGTGGCCGACAGCGAGGGGAAGGTGGTGCGCCGCCTGACCGGTCCGGTGACCAAGGGCTTCCACCGCGTGAACTGGGACCTGCGGTTCCCGTCGCCCCAGCCGACCGAGCTCAACCCGGTCGTCTCGGACATGGCGATCTTCTCCGACCCGGAATGGGGCCCGCTGGCCGCCCCCGGCAAGTACACCGTGACGGCGGCCCGCTGGACCGACGGCAAGGTGACGCCGATCGGCACGCCGCAGACCTTCGAGGTGGCCTACCTCGGCAACACCAGCCTGCCGGCCACCAACTGGCAGGAGTGGCAGGACTTCCAGCGCCAGACCGCCCGCCTGCAGCGCGCGGTCACCGGCGCCGAGGAGACCCTGGACGAGGTGGACGAGCGTCTGGATCTGATCCAGAAGGCCGTCCTCGACACCGCCGGCGGTGACGCCTCCCTGCTGGAGCAGACCGCGGCCCTGCGCAACCGCGCCAAGGACATCCGGGTGGCCTTGAGCGGCGACACGACGATCAGCTCGCGCAACGAGTCGACGCCGCCGTCGCTGGAATCCCGGGTGAGCGACATCGCGGACGGCAGTTGGAACTCGACGACCGGTGCGACCCAGACCTTCCGCGAGAACTACCGGATCGCGGGCGAGCTGTTCGTGCCGCTCCTGCAGCAGCTCCGGTCGCTGGTGTCGGACATCCAGAAGCTCGAAGCCCAGCTCGACGTGGCCGGCGCCCCCTGGACGTCCGGCCGACTCCCGGACTGGAAACCCGAGTAGACCGCGGGGTCGCCTCCGCAACGCGAAAGAGCCCGGCGCGAGCCGGGCTCTTTTCTTTGAGTCCGTGAAAGCCCGCTCCAGCTTCTTCCGAGGCACCTCCGGGGGGCTATGGAAGAGCCGGCCGGGGGACAGAAGACCTCCCTGCTTATTTATGAGCGGTTCTCCTTGTTTACGGCAGAGTCCCGAGACTCCGTGAGCCGGCGAGCCGACATCGCGAGCGCGCCGGCTTGTTTATGCCAAAGTCTCGGGACCACGCGAGGAAGTGAGCCGACCGCGTCGGCGAGTGGGCTCGTTTTTCTCGGAGTCTCGCGACTCGGTGAGGAAATGGGGAGACCTCAAGAGCGCGCGGGCTTCTTTGCCGAAGAGTCTCGCGACTCGATGAGAAAGCCGGCCGGCCCGATGAGCGAGCGGGCTCGTTTTTCTCGAGCTCCCGGGATTTTGTGGCGTAGTGAGCCGGCTCGATGAGGTCGCGGGCTTGTTTGCGGCCGGTTCGCGGGACTTTGTGAGGAATCGGGGAGACTGCACGAGCGCTCGGGCTGATGCGCCGCGAAGTCCCGCGACCCGGTGAGCGCGCGAGCTTCTTTCCGGCGCGGTCGCGGGACTCGGCGAGCGGATGAGCGGACTCTCCCGCGCAATGGCGCGACTTTGCCGTGGAGAAGCCGGAGCGGCCTCAGAGAAGCTCGCGAGGCCGTAAATAAGCCCGTGCGGTCATCCAACCGGCTCGCGCGCCCGGATCCCCGGCGGACCGCCGGGCATTCCCCGGGAACCGCCGGGCGAGGAAGCCGGAGCTTCCTCCGGGGATCAACGCTTCCGCGTCAGCACAAGGCCGGGACGGCGGGGTTCGCCGGAGCTTCCACCACTCGCGCCCGCCGCTCTCCGAAGCGCTCCCGCCAGGCGCGCACGGCGGCGGCGGCCGGCTCGCCGTCCACGATGACCCAGCGCAGAGACCGCAGGCTTGCATCCCGGCGCGGCGCCGCCGCCATCCAGGCGGCGAGGTCCTCGAACAGAGCCGGGGACAGGGTCAGCACGGTCACCCGCTCTCCCTTCACGAGATCCGCGATGGCCTCGGGAGTGACCGCGGGGTCCTCGGGGACGACCTCGGGGGCAATCAGGCTGCCTCCGGAGAGCCGGGCGCCGAGCTCCGCCAGGGACGGGGACCCGGCCGGCCCGGACGCCGGGTGAGCCCAGACGTCGCGCTCGTCGATTCCCCCCTCCGCGGCCAGGCGGTCGAGCAGGGCGGCCTGCTCCGGCGAGAGGTCGAGGCCCGTCTCCACCGTCTCCACCGTCTCCGCATTGGCCCCGGGCTCCAGGCCGGTATGGCGCTCGAAGAGGGTGCGTGGCCCGGCGAGGAGCTGGCGCCGCTCCTCTTCGGTGACGAGGGACAGCTCGGAGAGGCGGCGGCCGGGGTCGGCCACGGCGCTCTCCAGCAGGAGCCGGAAGCGCTCGCCGAGCGCCGCGACCGACCCGGCGTCGAGCAGGTCGCAGTTGTACCAGAGCCAGCCGCCGAGGCCGCCCCGCGGATCTCCGGCTTCGTCCAGGACCAGCGTCAGGTCGAACGTGGCGACCTGGACCTGCCACTCGACCGGCGTAAGGGTGAGTCCGGCGCCGGGCACCTCCAGCGGCTCGGCCGGGGCGTTCTGGAGCAGGAACATCACCTGGAAGAGCGGCGTGCGGCTGGCGGCGCGGTCCGGCCGCAGGGCCTCGACCAGCTTGGTGAACGGCAGGTCCTGGTGAGCGTAG
>DATAHG010000520.1:0-1856 GCA_036263295.1 Thermoanaerobaculia bacterium
CCGCGGCCGCCTCGACCGCGCCGCCCTGGCGGCCTGCATCCACGAGGTGGTCCGCCGCCACGAGGCGCTGCGCGCCACCTTCCCGGTGGTGGACGGCCAGCCGGTCCAGCGCATCGCGCCGGACGCGACGGTCGCCCTGCCGCTGATCGACTTGACCGGGCTCCCGGAACACCGCCGGGAGCCCGAGGCCACGGCGCTCGCCGCCGGCTCCTTCCGCCGCCGGCTCGACCTCGAGCGCGGCCCCCTGGTCGAGCTGCTGCTCCTCTGGACGGGGGCGGACGAGCACGTGCTGGTCTCGACCTTCCACCACATCCTGTTCGACGGCTGGTCCGGCGGCGTCCTCACTCGCGAGGTGGCGGCGCTCTACGCCTCCTTCATGGAAGGGCGGCCGTCGCCGCTGCCGGAGCTGCCGATCCAGTACCCCGACTTCGCGGTCTGGCAGCGCGAGAATCTGACCGGGGAGACCCTGGAGGGGCTTCTCGCCTATTGGCGCGGGCGCCTCTCCGGCGAGCTGCCGGTGCTGGAGCTGCCGGGCTCCCGGCCCGGCGCCGCCGCGGTCACCACGATGAGCAGCGCGGTTCAGTGGGTGGACCTCGGCCCCGCCGTGGGCCGGGCGGTGCGGGCGCTGACCCGCGCCGAGGGGGCCACCCTCTTCGTCACCCTGCTCGCCGGGTTCCAGGCGCTGCTCCACCGGTCCACCCGCCAGAGCGACATCCTGGTCGGCACGCCGATCGCCAACCGCAACCGGCCGGAGATCGAAGACCTGATCGGGTACTTTGTGAACACTCTAGTCATGCGGGGGGACCTGACGGGCGACCCGACCTTCCGCGAGCTGGTCGGGCGGGCGCGCGAGACGGCCCTGGAGGCATACGCCCACCAGGACCTGCCGTTCACCAAGCTGGTGGAGGAGCTGCGCCCCGACCGCGCGGCGAGCCGCACCCCGCTGTTCCAGGTCCTGTTCCTGCTCCAGAACGCGCCACAACCGCCGCTGGAGCTGCCGGGGCTCACGATGAGCCCCTTCGAAGCCGAGCTGCCGCTCGCCACCTACGACCTCTCCCTGGTTCTGGCCGAGGAGGCGGGAGACGGGCTGGCCGGCAGCGTCCGGTACAACCGAGATCTTCTCGATTTCCGGGCGGTCAGCGACCTGACCGGCCGTTATCGCATCTTGCTGGAGAATGCCATGTCCGATCCCGACCGCCGGCTGTCCGAGCTTTCCCTGTTGACCGATCCCGAGCGCCAGCAACTCCTGGCCGGCCGGCCCGTTCCCTCTACGATGGCGCCGGCTGCGACCGCAGAGACCGGCGAGCTGATCCACGGCCGCTTCGAGCAGCGCGCCGACGACGACCCCGACGCCGTCGCCCTGCGCTTCGAGGGCGAAGAGACCACCTACGGCGAGCTCGACGAGCGCGCCAACCGCCTGGCCCGCCGTCTGCTCGAGCTGGGCGTCGGCCCCGAGGTCCGCGTCGGCCTCTGCCTGGAGCGCAAGCCGGAGCTGGTGGTGGCGATCCTCGCCGTCTTGAAAGCCGGCGGCGCCTACGTGCCGCTCGACCCCGCCTACCCGCAGGAGCGCCTCGCCTTCCTGCTGGAGGACTCGGGCGTGCGCGCCCTGGTCGCCGAGCGGTCGGCCGCCGGCCACCTGCCCGAGAGCGCCGTCCCGGCCGTCTGGCTCGACGAGGAGGACCTCGATCGGTATCCCGCCGACCGGCTGGAGCTGGCCGGGACGCCGTCGAACGCCGCCTATGTGATCTATACCTCGGGCTCGACCGGCAAGCCGAAGGGCGTCGTGGTCACCCACGCCAACGTCCTGCGCCTGTTCGACGAGACCGCGGACTGGTTCCGCTTCGACGAGCGCGACA
>DATAHG010000521.1:0-1600 GCA_036263295.1 Thermoanaerobaculia bacterium
GATGCCGAACGGGATCAGCGCCAGCAGGTTGGCATCCGGCCCGTTGAAGAACGGGTTGGTCTCGGAGAACTGGTTGACCCGCTCGTTGAAGTTCGCGAGCGACGGCAGGACCGCGAAGATCGCGATGAGGATGCCGGCGATGGCGCCGCCCGCGATGTAGCCCGAGGCCATCAGCACGCCGGGGCTCTTGTCCCCCTCGGCCACGAGCTGCTCCTCGGTGAGGTTCTGGCCCGCGTGCTTCTTGCGCAGATAGAGGTCGACCAGCCACCGCACCATGCCGCCAATGAAGATCGGGCTGGAGGACGACAGCGGCAGGTAGACGCCGACCGCGAAGGCGAGCGACGGGATGCCCGACATCTCCAGGACGACCGCGATCATGACGCCGAGGAGCACCAGAGCCCAGGGGAGCTGCTGGTTGAGGATGCCCTTGATGATGTAGGACATCAGCGTCGCCTTGGGGGCGTCGAACTTGGTCACCGGGGTGCCGTCGGGCCGCGTGCGGTGGATGCCGTTGATGCCGGGATCGACGAGGTAGACCGGCGCCCCGGCCTGATCGACCAGGTAGCGGCCGGCGGGGCCGCCGGTCTCGTCGGTCTTCTGCCAGACCCGGTAGGTGTTCCGGTCGCCGGTGGCCTGCGGGCCTTCCAGCTTCTCTTCCTTGTCGAGCTTCGAGACGTCGGCCTGCATGGTGGCGGGGAAGTTCTGCCGCAGTCGATAGGCGACAACGCCGTTGGCGCGGTTCACCAGGTAGTCGCCGGGCTCGAGGCCCTTCACCTGGATCGGGCTACCCGCCTGGTAGTGCAGGACGCCGTACCGCCCGGCCTGCGGCGGCTGGATCCTATCGGCATAGGGCGGCAGCGTGGCCGCGGCCGCGGGATCCACGGCGGCGGGGCTCCCCGTGGGCGCCTCGAAAATGACTCGCGGCACGTAGACCGTCGAGGCGCTGTTGAGGCGGAGCAGGATCGGTCCGAGCACCAGGGCCGAGGCCAGGGCGCCGACCAGGATGGCGATCTGCTGGGCGCGCGGCGTGGCACCCACCAGGAAGCCGGTCTTCAGGTCCTGCGAGGTGGTGCCGCCATTCGACGAGGCGATACAGACGATGGCACCGACCGAGAGGGCCGTCACGTAGTAGGTCGGTCCGGTCCAGCCCAGCACCAGGAAGATCAGGCAGGTGAGGAGCAGGGTCGCGACCGTCATACCCGAGATCGGGTTCGACGACGAGCCGATCTCGCCGGTGAGGCGCGACGACACCGTCACGAACAGGAAGCCGAACAGGATGATCAGGAGGGCGCCCAGGAAGTTCATGTGGAGCGTCCGGGCGAGCAGGATCAGGGCGAGCAGGACGACGATGCCCACGATCACGAACTTGAAGGAGAGATCCTGGTCGGTGCGGGGGCGGGCTGTGGCTGCGGTGGTCTTTTCGCCGCGCCGGCCGCGGAAGTCGGCGAGACCGCCCTGGAGGCCGTGCCAGATCGTCGGCAGGGAGCGGAACAGGCTGATGATGCCGCCCGCCGCCACCGCGCCGGCGCCGATGTAGAGCACGTAGGCGCCGCGGATCTCGTTGGGGCCCATCTCGGCGATCGGCACGGTGCCGGGCGCC
>DATAHG010000522.1:0-2622 GCA_036263295.1 Thermoanaerobaculia bacterium
CGCTGGAACAAAAAGGATTTCTCGAAGGCGCGCGGGCTGCACGGCCAGACCCTCGGGCTGCTCGGCGCCGGCAACATCGCCGTCGAGGTGATCCGCCGCGCCGACGCGTTCGGCCTCAACGTGGTCCTCTGGAGCCGCCGCTTCGACGGCCAGGACCGGCCGCTCACGGCGGAGGAAGCGCAGGAGCTGGGGCTCGATTCCGCGGCCCTGGCCGCGCCGATCGCGCTGGCCCCCTCCCCCGCCGAGGTGGCGGCGCGCAGCGACATTTTGAGCGTGCATCTGGCGCTCAAGCCCGAGACCCGGAACCTCGTCGATGCCGCGCTGCTGGCGCGCCTCAAGCCGGGCGCCATGTTCATCAATACGTCCCGCGGCGAGGTGGTCGATCACGAGGCGCTCGCCGCCGCGGTCCAGGAGAAGGGGCTGCGCGTGGGACTCGACGTGTTCGGCGCCGAGCCGGCGGCCGCGACCGGCGAGATGAACGATCCGCTGGTCGGCCTGCCGGGCGTCTATGGAACTCATCACATCGGCGCTTCGACCGATCAGTCGCAGGAGGCGATCGCGGCCGAGACGGTCCGCATCGTCCGCACCTACATGCAGACCGGCGAGGTGCCGAACGTCGTCAACCTGGCCCGGAAGACCCCCGCCTCGCACATGCTGGTGGTCCGGCACCGCGACCGCCCGGGCGTGCTGGCGCACGTCTTCGAGCACCTGCGGGCGGGAAACCTGAACGTTCAGGAAACCGAAAACGTCGTGTTCGAAGGGGCCGAGGCGGCGGTGGCCCGCATCAACCTCGACGTGGCCCCCACGCCGGACCTCCTCGACGAGATCCGCCGCGGCAACAGCGACGTGCTCGACCTCTATCTGATCGCTTTATAAGAGAGCGACCGCACTCTCAGGAGATTTCCAATGCCCACCACGACCACCAACCGAATCTACAACTTCTCGGCGGGGCCGGCGGTGCTCCCCCTGCCGGTGCTCGAAGAGGCCCAGCGCGACCTCATCACTCTGCCGGGCGTCGGCATGTCGGTGCTCGAGATCAGCCACCGCTCGAAACCCTTCGACGAGATCATCGAGGGCGCCGAGGCCGACTTCCGCGCCCTGGCCCGGATCCCGGACAACTATCACGTGCTCTTCCTGCAGGGCGGCGCCAGCACGCAGTTCTCGATGGTGCCGATGAACCTGCTGGACTCCGGCGCCACCGCCGATTACATCGTGACCGGCGAGTGGTCGAAGAAAGGGGTCAAGGAAGCCAAGAAGGTCGGGACGGTCAACATCGCCGCCACCACCGAATCGGAGGGCTTCAAGCGCATTCCGCGTCAGGACGAGCTGAAGCTCACGCCCGGCGCCGCCTATGTCCACTACACTTCGAACAATACGATCTGGGGCACGCAGTGGAAGACGGAGCCCGAGGTCGGCGACGTCCCGCTGGTCTGCGACGCCTCGTCGGACATCTTCTCGCGGCCGATCGACGTCGGCCGCTATGGGTTGATCTATGCCGGCGCGCAGAAGAACCTCGGACCTTCCGGCCTCACGGTCGTGGTGATCCGCGAAGACCTTGCGAAGAAAGGCGCCGAATCGCTCCCGACCATGCTGCGCTATGCGACGCACGTCGAGAGCAAATCGCTTTACAACACGCCTCCGGTCTTCGGCATCTACATCCTGCGCCTGGTGCTCAAGTGGCTGGTCGCCAACGGCGGGCTCGAAGCGATGGCGGCGCAGAACGAGCGCAAGGCCGGCAAGCTTTACGCCGAGATCGACCGCAGCGGTTTCTATCGCGGGCACGCCGCGGCGGACAGCCGCTCGCTGATGAACGTGAACTTCCGGCTCTCCTCCGAGGATCTCGAAAAGAAGTTCGCCCAGGAATCCACCGCGGCCGGCTTCGACGGGCTCAAGGGCCATCGCTCGGTCGGCGGCCTGCGCGCCTCGATCTACAACGCGTTCCCCGAAGAGGGAGTCGACGCCCTGGTCGAGTTCATGCGGGATTTCGAGAAGCGCAACGGGTAATCCTCCGATGGCGGACGATCCGGTCTCCGCGACCTACGGCGACTCGTGCGCCGAGGTCTACGATCAGTGGTTCAGCTCCTCGGAGCCGGCCGCCATCGATCGGCTCGCCGAGCTGGCCCAGGGCGGGCGCGCGCTGGAGCTGGGCATCGGTACCGGATTGTTCGCCCTGCCGCTCGCGGCGCGAGGGATCGAGGTCCACGGGATCGACGCCTCTCCCGCCATGGTCGCGAAGCTGCGCGCCAAGCCCGGCGGAGAGGCCCTCCCCGTGACGATGGGCGACTTCGCCGCCGTCGAGGTCGCCGAGGTCGCCGGGGACTTCAAGCTGATCTTCGTGGTGTTCAATACCTTTTTTGCGTTGCAAACCCAACGCGACCAGGTCCGCTGCTTTCAGAACGCCGCCGCGCATCTCACGGCGGACGGCGTCTTCGTGCTGGAAGCCTACGTCCCCGAGGCGGCCTTCGGCGGCGGACCGCTCCGCGCGATGACGGTCGAGCCTGACCGGGTCGGCCTCAAAGTCTCCCATCACGATCCCGTGCAGCAGAAGATCAAGAGCACCCACGTCGTCCTCCAGCAGGGCGACGTGCGGCTCTACCCCGTCGAGATCCGCTACGCCTGGCC
>DATAHG010000523.1:0-4621 GCA_036263295.1 Thermoanaerobaculia bacterium
CAGCGCCTTGGCCGCCTTCTTTGCCGCCTGGAGGCCGCTTGCGAGCGCCCCTTCGACGGTGCCGATCTCGCCGTCCTCGCCGCAGGCCTCTCCGGCGAAGAAGAGCGTGCCTTCGACCGGACGGGCGAGGCGTTGGCCGGCATCGGCGCCGCCGACCCGGGCATAGGTGTAGGCGCCGCGGGAGTAGGGATCCTCGCTCCAAGGGTGCATCCAGAGGTCGAGGACGGCGGATTCGACGCGGCGGCGAGTAAGGCCGAGCTGGGTGGCGAGGCTGCGGATCGCATGGTCCTCGATGGCCGAGCGACCGCGGCGGGCGAGGTCGGTGGCCGGCGGGCCGCCGCTCCAGGCCGTGGCCAGCGGCACGCGGGCGGGGTAGGCGGTCCACCAGACATTGAACGTGGGGTCCGCCGTGTGGAGGAAGCCGAGGTCGTCGAAGCTCGCCCCCTTGGGCGCGCCCGGCAGCGCCTTGGTCCAGGGCAGGTCCTTGAACCAGACCGAGAGACGGATGACGTCGCCCATGGCGAGCAGGTCCAGGGCCTCCCGGATCCGGGGGATCTCCGGGCGGAAACGGAGACCGCCCGGCTCCTCCGGTGGCGCCTGGAGGAGCGCGACGGGGACGGTCACGATCGCGGCCCGCGCCGCGACCCGCGGCGGCAGATCGGAGCCCCAGGGCCGCTGCAGGCCGAGCTGCACCTGGCCGCGGCTCCACTCGATTTCGGTCACCGGCACGCCGAGGTGGAGGTCGCCCTCCAGACGGCGGGCCATCCACTCGACGATCCGGTCGTATCCGGAGAGGACGCGCCCGGCCTTGCGGACCGCGTCGCTGGCCTCCTCCCCACCGCCTGGGGCCATGGAAACGGTGCTGAGCTGATCGAGATCGGCGGCGTTGAACCCCTGGGCGAACCGGCCCGCCGCCTCGCGAGCCCGGCCGCGCGGCTGGCGGGCGAGGAATTGGGAGAATGGGATGTCCGGAGCCGCGGGATCGATCCGGCCGAGCACCCGGTCGATCCCCTCCCACATGTCCGGCTGGGGCCGGACGCGGCCCTTCTCGGCCAGCCAATGCTCGCCGCCCACATCCACGGCGAGGAGGTTGGCCTCGCGCAGGATGCGGTTCGTCTCGGGCGTATCGCCGTGGAGGAACTCGGCGCCCATCTCGACGGGCACCGGCACGCGGTCATCCCGATAGGTGAGGATCCGCCCGCCGGCCCGGTCCCGCGCCTCGAATACCGCCATCCGCAGGCCCCGGCGCCGCAGCTCTCCGGCCGCGGCCAGACCCGCGGCTCCCGCTCCCACGACCGCGACATCCAACAGCTCCATCCGCACCTCCCGGCGCAAACGGTAGCACAGCGCGCCCGGGCCCCGGCGGGACCAGGGACCCTCGGTCCCTGACCCCCGCCGGTTTGCAAGCTTTTCTACTTCTTCGAGGACTGGAGCAGCGTCATCGCCGTGGTCGACGCGCTGCCGGCGCAGGTGTTGATGTTCACCGGGCAAGACGTCGTCTTCTGTTGGGCGCGGACGATGGAGTGGACGAAGTCGAGGTTCTGGAACTGCACGCTCGGGGCGTAGTTGTGGCAGGTGAAGCAGTTCTGCCCCTGCGCCTGGAAATAGGTTTCCATCGTGGTGTTGGCGAGCAGCACCGAGCCGGTGTTCGGCACTGACGGGTCGCCCTGCACCGTGGCGCCGCCGCCCCAGAGGGTGCCGCCCAGGAAGTAGTTGGCCCACACCGTGCCCTTCACCTTGGCGAGGACCGCGGCGTTCAGGCTGGAGATGTTGATCTGGTTCTCGTTGTTGGGCTCGCTGCCGCCGCCGCACGGGAAGACGCGGCAGACGTTGGTCGCCGTCTGGGTGGCGGTCGAGTTGGGCTGGACGACGTTGGCGCACTGCGGCCCGGTCTGGCTGCCGGTGCAGATCGACACCGGCGGATTGGTGAAGGACCAGCCGCTCGCCGTCGAGATCCCGCTGGAAGCCTTGCTGGGATCGAGGCAGGCCGGATTGGACGAGCCCGGGCAGACCGGATCGCTGGCCTTGTGCTCCCAGGTCCCCCAGATGAACTCGGGACGGTTGGGCGTCTTCTGCGCCAGATGGAAGCCCACCATGCCCACCGTGACGGTGACGGCGCCCTGGTTCGTCGGGCTGTAGGGCTGCACGCTCACATTGGGGACGGTGACGAACTGGCTCAGGTCGTCCTTCTTGCAGTTGGACTTGGGCGAGTCCGGCAGATTGCAGGTCTCCATCACCCGCCAGGCGATCTTCACCTCGGCCACGCCGGGGACGGTGGTGCCGTTGCCGACGGGGAAGAGGAACTGCGGATTGCTGGCGGCAAGCGCTGCCGAGACACAGCCGGTCGTGTAGAGCTGGCAGCTCGTGATCGTCTGGCAGAGCTGCGGATTGACCCGGATCTCATACTGCACATAGCGGCCGTTCTGATCCACCAGAGCCTGGCCGGTGGCCTGCAGGTCGTCGTCCAGGGAAGAGAGGTCGGTGATCGTGGCCGCGGCGCGGGCCGCCGTGGGCACGTGCTTGGCCAGCTTGGTGCGGAGACTGCTGGCGAGCGGCGCACCGGTGCAGGTCGGCGTCCCGCTCGCCGGGTACGCCTGCTGGGAAGTCGGCCAGGAGGCGATGGCGGGATTGCTCCCCAGGTTGAGAGCGAAGAAGTTCTGGTAGACCAGCTCGTGGAAGTCGCAGTTCGTGGGAGTGGCCGGGACGTCCATCACGAACGCCGGCACATTCGGCAGATTGAGCCAGCTCACGTTGATACAGCCCGCGGCCGGCGCCGTTTTGGAGGTGGTCTTTTTCTGTTTCTGGTCTTTCTGGGCCTGCGACGTCAGCAGGCCGGGCGTGGCCGCCGAGCCGGTCGCCACGGACGTCAGCAGGAGAGCGCCCGACAGCGCCCAGGAGAGGATACAGCGATGACCGCGAGGTTCCATAAGGCCTCCAAAGAAAGATGTCAGTTGAGAAGCAGCGCGAGATTGCAGCAACCGCTTATGCAGTGTCAAGAGGGCGGCTGTTATCTCACCCCGGGACGGCAGGGATGACCCGGCGGAGAAAGGCCCGGGGAGCGTGGGGTGCTCCCCGGGCCTTCAACCTCTTTTCTGGAAGGGGATTAGTAGCAGCGCGCGGGACACCAGTTGAGGGATTGCGTCAGGTTCGACCGGTAGCTCGTGGCCGAGCCGAACGGATTCCCACTCCACACGTTGTAGGTGCCGGACGGCGACACGTCCCTGGAGGAGGCCGGGGCGACGAGATAGGGATCGAGCCAGGTGTATTGCTCGCCGACGTTCTGGACCTTCTGGAAGACCTCCGTGACGATGTCGCAGCGGTTGTCGCCGCAATCGTCCGCGCCGGAGAAGCCGCCGCTGTTACACGCGCTCTGGGTGGGATACATGGCGTGCTTGCCTTCGGCGCTCCACACCTGTTGATAGGAAGTGGTGCCGAAGTTTCCGTGCGTGCGGAAGGACGAGCTCTCGGCACTCGAGCCCCAGTGAGCGGACATGAATTCCTTGATCAGGCGCCACTGACTGACGTCGTTCTGTGCGACGGCCCAGGTCGTGCCCCAATCCGAGCCGTCGGTGTCCTTGCGCGCGACCAGGATGGAGTAGATCTCGCTGTCGCCGCTGTGGGACTCGCCGAAGATGTCATCCCCGAGGTCCCAGTTCCACGCGATGCCGTAACGGATCTCGATGCACTGATAGGCCTCGGCGCAGTCGTATCCGTTGCCGGGATTGTAGGGATGAGCGACGAACGGAATCCTGCCTTTCGACGAGTCGGGGTAGCCGGAAACCGTCAGCCCGTAGAGCTGGCGGCGATCGCCGTTGGCCAGTCCTTCGTAGGTGCCGCAGTGCAGGTTCAGCACCGGGAAAAACTGCTGCGCCAGGTCCGTTTCGAGCTTGTCCGGGATGCCGTCCAGGTCGCCGTCGCTGACCCGGTAAACCGTCACCAGATCGTTGAGAGTGTTGCCGGACGGCCAGGCATTGGAATAACACGTGCCATTATAGCGGTACGATCGGTTGGTCACCGTCCGATGGATCGTGCCACATTGGCCGTTGCCATCCCACGTCCGGCACTGGTAGGCGCTGCTGTCGTAAGGTGTGTAGTAGGACTCGGAGCCATCACAATTCGGTCCGGTGAAATGGCTGATATAGGCGCCCTGAGATGCTACGCAAGTGCCTTCGCCGCAAGCCGTTTGCGCCTGAGCACCGGTGCCGCAGACGGCCAGGATTATTCCCGTCAAGCCGATCTTGATCTTCCTGGTGTAACTCATTGATGAAATCTCCTTGGTTGATCACCGCCTGCTCGCAAGCCTGCGCAGTGAAATGGTTTTTAACCATGGAGATATTTTGCAATTCATGTGCCCGTGCTGATTCCGGGCATTCCATGCTCGATGGATTGTTGCTGGAAATTTGATTTGAGACCGGGGTTCGAGCTGCAGAGGCGGCCGGGGACTCAGGTGCCCGGCCGCCGGGTTGGCAAGGTGGTTCTACTGCTCAGCGCCGAGAGTGTCGCAACTGCAGCACCCGCCGTCCGGATAAGTGCCGCTGCAGTGCGGCACGCTGCCCGGGCTGAGGTTCTGGCAGAAGCTGTCGCACTGCGCATCGGAGCAACAGACCGGGCCGATGAAGCA
>DATAHG010000524.1:0-3696 GCA_036263295.1 Thermoanaerobaculia bacterium
GCGCGGCAGGGTCGCTGGACAAAAAGGGCCCCCATCCGGGGGCCCTTTTTCTTTTGCGATAAGCTTCTCTTACCAGATCCGTGAACGAGGAGGCGATCCATGCGTCCAGCGCGTAGCCGGTGGCTGTCTCTCTGTCTGACCCTCCTGGCGGGGGTGACCCTGGCCGCGATGGCCGCGACGGTCCGCGCCGATACCGTCCGCCCCCTCCCGTACGATCTGCTGTACGTCCGCGCGCCCTACTTCGGGGCTGGGCCGGAGAGCCCGAACAGCGTCTGGCCCGACACCGTCCGCCCCCTCACGCCGGACCCCGGCGCCCAGCTCGCCGTGCTCCACCCGGACGGCTCGCGCGAGGTCCTCTTCCCGCTGGAGCGCTACCGCGGCCAGATCGACACCCCGCGCGGCAAGCCTCTCGCCGCCGGCTCGGTCGCCGATCTGAACGTCTCATTCAACGGCCAGTGGGTGCTGTTCACCTGGTACCACGACCTCACCGACGTTAACCCGCAGCGCGGCGACTTCCCCGGCCCCTACCTCTCGCGCGCCGGGGCCGACCTCTACAAGCTGAACCTGCAGACCCGGCGGCTCGTCCGGCTCACCCGCCAGGAGCTCACCCCCAACACCGGCAACGGGGCCCGCTTCATGCCCGGCGCCCCGCAGAGCAACCACCCGCGCATCGGCGTCTTCAACACCGGCGGCACCTGGGCGCCCGGCAACCGCGTCGTCTTCACCTCGAACCGCAACAACCTGCTGCCGCCCAAGGCGCTGTCGTCGGGCCAGCGCGTCCTCCAGCTCTTCGCCATGGACGCTGCCGACGGCGCCAACCCCGAGCTGATCGGCCACCTGAACCTCGCCATGGCGCTCCACCCGCAGATCCTGCTCGACGGCCGCATCGCCTTTTCGAGCTGGGAAGAGCAGGGGACCCGCGACTCGCGCCTGTTCCCGCTCTGGACCATCGATCCCGACGGCCGCAACTGGACGAGCCTCTCGGGCTTCGCCGAGAACGCGATCGTCCACCACTTCATGACCCAGATGCCGGGCGGCGACCTGGTGGTGACGCGCTACTACAACTTCAACAACAACGGCTTCGGCGACCTCGTGCGCTATCCGCTCGACCCGGCCGGCCCCGACTTCGGCAGCCCCGACGCCGAATTCGTCGACGGACCCGGCGGCCGGATCCCCTTCAGCCGCACCGGCCAGGTCCGGCTGACGCCGTTCACCACCGCCGAGGACTACCCGGCCCCCTGCCCGGGCTGGGAGGACAACCCCTATGCCTCCTCGGGCACCGAAGGGCCGGCCCCCTGCGCCGGGGCGGACCGCCGGGGGAAATTCACCCATCCGGCGGCGGCGCCGAGCGCGGTGGGGGACCCCGCCCGGGCCGACCTCCTCGCCGTCTACTCGCCGGGGCCGGCCAACCACAAGGGGGACTTCGTCGCGAGCGGCAACACCCTGCCCTGGTACCACGGCGAGATCGTGCTGCTGCCGGACGGCGAGCCCGTGCCGGTGCCCCCGGGGGGGCAACCCGGCCGGCCGCCCCAGCTCGTCACCGTGCTCGCCGAGGACGGTTACAACCTCCAGTGGCCGCGCCCGGCCGTGCCCTACCGCCGGCTCTACGGCGTGGCCCAGCCGGCGGCGCATCCCGTCCTGTCCGACGAGCAGATCCGCGCCGAGCGCCTGACCCCGGGCGAGCCCTTCGGGCTGCTCGGCAGCTCGTCGCTGCTCTGGCGCGACACCACCCCCTCCCTCGGCCGCTACCAGGAGGACCGCGACCCCTTCAACACCGGCGACGAGGCGCCGTTCCGCTGGGTCCGCCAGGGGAGCGACGCCGGCCTCTACCGGGATGACGACGTCTACGCCGTGCGGATCCTGATGCTCTCGCCGGCCACCGACCGCACCTATCCGAACGGCCGCGCCGGCTTCTTCGCGGTCGGCGGCGAGCGCGTCCGCATCCTCGGCGAGATCCCGGTGCGCAAGACCGGCGCCCCGGCGGTCCAGCGGCCGGACGGCAGCTTCGAGCCGGACACCAGCTTCCTCGCTCGCATCCCGGCCGACGTCGCGGTCACCTTCCAGACCCTCGACCGCCGCGGCATGGTGCTCAACATGGCCCAGACCTGGCACCAGGTGCGCCCCGGCGAGGCGCGCTACGACTGCGGCGGCTGCCACGCTCACAGCCGGGAGGCCCTCGAATTCGCGCGCACCGCCGCCGACCGCCCGGCGTACACGGTCCCCGATCTCGCCCGCCGCACGCCGCTGCTGACCCTCGACGCCGGCGGCCAGACCGGTCTCCGCACGCTGGCCTCCCACCAGGCCACGGTCGAGTACCAGCGCGACGTGGCCCCCATCCTGGAGGCGCGCTGCGCGAGCTGCCACGGCGGCGCGAGCCCGGCCGGCGGCCTCCCGCTGTCCCGCACGGCGGCGCCGGTCGAGCGCGACGGGGTCTCCTTCCCCGGCGCCTTCTTCCGCCTGGTGCGGGACACCTTCGCGGATCTCTCCCCGGCGCCCCCAGGCGACCAGGAGCAGTGGTACCTGCCGCAGCTCACCCGCTACGTGCGGGCCTTCCAGTCGCGCCAGAGCCTGCTGCTCTGGAAGGTCTGGGGGGAGCGCCTGGACGGCCGCGCCAACGAGAGCCGGACGGACGACCTCGACTTCACGCCGACCGCGGCCCACCCCGCCGGAGTCGGAGTGCCGGGCATGCCGAACGAGGAGAAGCTGACCCTGGCCCGCTGGGTGGACATCGGAGCCCCCCTCGACCTGACGCAGGGCGGGAGCCGCGGACCCTGGGGCTATCTGGAGGACGACCTGCGGCCGACCCTGGTCCTGAGGCCGGCGGTCCCCGCGGCGCGGACGGCCGGCTCGATCGACGCCTTGGAGATCGCGGCGTTCGACGTCGAAAGCGGGGTGGTGGCGGAGAGCCTGTCGGTGACCTGCGACCGGGCGCTCGGCCGCTTCGCCGCCGGGACCAACCTGGCCGCCGGGAAGCGGCTCGACCCGGAGGGGGGAGTGCTCCGCCTGGTCCTCCCCCGGCGGGTGAGCGTGGCGGAACGGGCGGTGTTTACGGTGACGGTCCGCGACGCGGCCGGGCATGAGACCCGGATCATGCGGACGTACGGGTTGTGAGGTGTCAGGCCGGGAGCCACCGCCGCCGGATGCCGTGATCGGTTACCACCGTCAGGTGTCCCACGAGGTCGAGGCTCAGGACTTCGGGTAAGTGGAGGCGCACGAAGTTGAGAACCGTGTTGCGTCCCGCTGAGGTCGCCGGCCGAAACAGGATGATCCCCGGAGATTTTCCGGCACGATAAGAGCGCAGGTCTCCGATCCCCTTGTCGAGAGTCAACAGGATTCGACCTTCTTCGCGCGCTTTCTCCAGGACCACGGGATCAGGCTCGCCGGCAAGACCCTCATCGTGAACGGAGTCCGCCTCCTGTCCCGCTCTCCGGAGATCCTCCAGGATCTCGAGCGGCAGATTTTCGTCGAGCTTGAATTTCACGGACGGGCGAGAGGAAGAATGGCTTCTTCCCGAGCCAGCTCCGCCGCATAGGCAAGGGCGGCATCGAGGTGCTCGGGATGGAGGGATGGATAGCTGGAGAGGATCTCCTCCCGTGAGCTTCCTTCGGCCAAGCTATCAAGGATAACGGTCACGGGAATCCTCGTTCCCGTGGCGCAGAGCTGGCCTCCCGCGATGTCGGAAGCGGATCTCAGATG
>DATAHG010000525.1:0-12149 GCA_036263295.1 Thermoanaerobaculia bacterium
ACGGCGAAGTGGAGCCTCGTGCCCACGGCCGAGCGCGACGCGCCCACCTCGCAGTTCACCTATGGCGAGCCGGCGACGCTCAACCTGGAGCTGTTTTTCGACACCTACGAGTCGGGCGAGAACGTGCTCGACTACACCCGCGAGGTCTTCCACCTCACGACCGTCGAGAAACACGGCGACCTGCACCGGCCGCCGCTCTGCCGGCTCAACTGGGGCGTCTACAGCTTCGAGGACTTCAGTTGGGTGCTGACCAGCTACACCCAGAACCTCAGCCTGTTCCTGAGCGACGGCACGCCGGTGCGGGCCACCCTGACCTGCGCCTTCCGGCAGTGGCGCTCGGACGAGATCGAGCAGAAGCTCCTCAACAAACAGTCGCCGGACGTCGCCAAGACCCGCGTCGTGCGGCGCGGCGAGACCCTGAGCAGCATCGCGGCCGAGGAGTACAACGATCCGGCGCTCTGGCGTCCGATCGCCGAAGCCAACGGCATCGACAACCCGCGCAAGGTCGCGCCGGGTCTCACCCTGTCCATCCCGGTCCTCGACCCGGCGAGCATCTCGCGAGGCTGACGCATGGCCGGAGGCACGGAACGGCTGGCACCGGAGGTCCGGGTGCGCATCAACGGGGCCGACCTGCCGCCCAAGGCGGCGGCCGACGTGGTGAGCGCCGCCGTGTCCCAGGACGTCACCGCTCCCGGCATGATCGAGCTGCGGATGATCAATCGCGACATGAACAAGCTCCAGGTCTCCTGGTCCGACGATCCTCTGTTCGCCGAAGGGAACGAGATCGAGATCCTGATGGGCTACGCCGGCAAGCTCGAAAGCGTCCTGGTCGGCGAGATCACCGGCCTCGAGCCGGAGTTCCATGCCGGCGAGGTGCCGATGCTCACCGTGCGCGGCCATGACCGCCGCCACCGCCTGATGCGCGGCCGCAAGGTCCGCTCCTTCACCAAGGTGAAAGACAGCGACATCGCGAGCCAGATCGCCCAGGAGGTCGGCCTCACCGCCGAGGTCGAGAACACCCAGACCACCCTCGACTCCGTGCTGCAGCACAACCAGAGCGACTGGGACTTTCTGGAGGCGCGCGCCCGCCGCCTCGGCTACGAGGTAGTGGTCGAGGGAAAAACCTTGCGATTCCGGCCACACAAGAACGACGGCTCCGAGGTGGTGACCCTGGCGCGCGACGCCGAATTGATCGAGTTCTACCCCCGCCTTTCCACCCTCGGCCTGGTGGGGGAGGTGGTGGTGCAGGGCTGGAGCCCGAAGGACAAGGAGGCGATCCAGGGCAAGGCCGCGGCCGGCAGCGAAGGCACCACCATGGGGGGCTCGACCGGCGGGCCCGCCGCCGCCGATAAGGCGTTCACCGCCGCCGTCGGCACCGTGGTGAACCGGCCCGTCTTCTCCCAGGCCGAAGCCGACGAGATCGCCCTCGGCCGGCTCAAGGAGATGGCCCTCTCCTACATCACCGGCGAAGCCGTGACCGTCGGGCGCACCGATCTCAAGGCCGGCACGGTGATCAAGATCGAGGGATTCGGACGCCGCTTCAGCGGCCTCTACTACGTGGCCTCCGCCCGCCACACCTACAACACGACGCGCGGCTACCGCACAGAGCTCGGCCTCCGGAGGAACGCGACCTGATGGACTCCGCGCTGTGGGAGAGCCTGCTCGGCGGTTTCGACCGCGATCCGGACCGGGTCTTCGGGGTGATGACCGGCATCGTCACCAACAACCAGGACCCGGACGGCCTCGGCCGCGTCAAGCTGCGCTTCCCGTGGCTTTCGAAAGAGCACGAGAGCAACTGGGCGCGCGTCATCTCGCCGATGGCGGGCAACGGTCGCGGCCTCTACGTGCTGCCCGAGGTGGACGACGAGGTGCTGGTCGCCTTCGAGCACGGCCGCGTCGATTTTCCGTTCGTGCTCGGCTCGCTGTGGAATGGCAAGGACAAGCCGCCGGGCGCCAACGACGACGGCAAGAACAACGTGCGCGCCTTGAAATCGCGCAGCGGTCACACCATCTCGCTCGACGACACCGAAGGCAAGGAAAAGATCGAGATCATCGACGCCAAGGGCAAGGAGAGCATCGTGCTCGACACCGCCCAGAACACGATCACGATCACCGCGGATAAAGACATCGTGATCGAATCGAAAAACGGCAAGGTCCAGATCACCGCCAAGCAGGGGATCGAGATCAAATCGCAGGACGGCCCCGCGAGCCTCGAAGCCGGCGGTAACGTCGATGTCAAGGCGGGCGGCAACGCCAACGTCAAGGGCTCCACGATCAATCTGAATTGATCACAGGAAGCGGACATGGGACAACCGGCAGCCAAGCAGGGAGATCAGGTGGTCGCGACCGACACCCACATCGTGATGGTGCCGTCGCCGGGCGGGCCCGTGCCGACGCCGCTGCCGCACCCCTTTACCGGGATTCTCGGCGGCGGCCTGTCGAGCGACGTGAAGATCATGGGCATGCCCGCCGCGACGGTGGACAGCACGGCGGACAATACGCCGCCGCACATCCCGACTCCGCCGGGCACCGCCTTCCAGAGCCCGCCGGCCAACAAGGGCACGATCAAGGTCGGCAGCCCGACCGTGAAGATCAACGGCAAGGCCGCCGCCCGGAACGGCGACGTGGCCGAGACCTGCAACGATCCGTCGAACCTGCCGGTCGGCCAGGTGATCGCCGCCGGCACGGTGATGATCGGATGATTTCCGGATTGAAAGGGAACCGGCGATGAGCGCGAGCTTTCTCGGGGTCGGCTGGAGCTTTCCTCCCAGCGTGGAGGATGGCGATATCGTCCTCGCCCGCTACGAGGAGAGCATCCAGCAGGCGGTGTGGATCATCCTGGCGACCGCCCGCGGCGAGCGCAAGATGCGCCCGGATTTCGGTTGCGGCATCCACGACCTGGTGTTCGGCACCAACAGCGCCGAGACCGCCGGCCGCGCCGCCACCGACGTGCGCCAGGCCCTGATCCGCTGGGAGCCCCGCATCGACCTCGACCGCGTCGACGTGGCGCCCGATCCGTCGCAGCCCAGCCGCCTGCTGATCCAGATCGAATACCGGGTGCGGGCCACCAACAACCGTTTCAATCTGGTCTACCCCTTCTACCTGGAGTAGCGCGATGCCTCCCGTTCAGGCCCCACCGATCGAACCGCGGACCTACGTCGACCTCGTCGCCGAGCTCGACGCGCTGGCCGAGGAGTACACGGCCGGCGATGACGGCCCGGGCTGGCAGGCGCCCGGGCCCGGCGGCGCGCTCGACGCCGGCGCCGCCCTGATCCGCATCTTCAGCCGCCTCGCCGAGATCGCCATCGACCGGATCAATCAGATTCCGGAGCGCAACTACCTGGCGTTCCTCGACCTGATCGGCACCCGTCCGGCGCCGCCGCAGCCGGCCCGCGTACCGCTCACATTTCATCTCGCGGCCGGCAGCCAGACCGACGCCTTCGTCCCCGCCCGCACCCAGGTCGCGGCGGCGCCGCTCGAAGGGGACACCGGGCCGGTGCTGTTCGAGACCGAGCGCTCCCTGGTCGTCACCCGCTCACAGCTCGCCGCCGCCTGGACCCGCGAGCCCGGCCGCGATCTCTACCGCGACGCCACCTCGATCGTCCTCGGGCTGACCGAAGGCACCTTTCCGCCGTTCCGCGGCGATCAGCCGGTCCGGCATGCCCTGTATCTCGGCCACCGCCGCCTGCTGGAGTCGGACGAGCCCAAGCGCGTGACGATCCAGATCGTCACGGCGCAGGCGAATTTCCCCTGGTTCGCGAACCTCGACTGGGAGTATTGGGACGGCACCGTCTGGCAGCCCCTCTCCCCGGCCGCGCTCTCCAACTCGGGCTATGTCTCGGAGGTGACCTTCGTCCAGGTGCCGGCCATCCCGCCCTCCGTAGTGGCCGGCGAGACGAGCTCGTGGATCCGCGCCCGCCTCAACATGCCGCTGCCGCACGGCCAGATCTACCAGAGCAGCATGATCAGCCGGATCCTCAACCGCGACGGCCTCGTGCCGATCGCCCGGGGGCTCGACGGTGACGGCGGCCTGCAATCGATCGACGCGGCGGGGACCGTCTATCCGCTCGGCCGCGAAACGCCGCTCTCCGCTTTCTACTTCACGGTGCCCGAGGCGTTCGACCGGCCGGGCGCCGGGATCGACCTCGACGTGCAGCTCGACCCGGCCCGCCTGCCGCAGCCTTCGTTCGGTCTCGAGCTCGCGCTGGAGTACCAGGACCAGTCCGACATGTGGCAGTGGAAGACCCTGCCCGTGAACTTCACGCCGGACGACCCCACGGCCGGCGGCCCCTTCGTGGCGCCCTTCCTGGTGAGCGGCCGGATCAGCTTCCTGCCGCCGGCCGGCTGGGGCGCGCAGCCCCTCGACGGGGTGCGGGCGCACTGGCTGCGCCTGCGCGTCGCCGCCGGCGACTTCAATGGCCAGGGGGACTTCCGCCCCCCGGTCGTCAGCCGCCTGCGGGCGTCCTACTCCTGGCCGCTGCCCTACGTCACCGACCTGCGGCTGATCGTCGAGATCGACCGCACCGATCCGCAGGAGGCGGTCCCGCCGGACCTGGGCTTCACCAATCAGGTACCGGCCGATCTCAGCAAGGATTTCCTCCCCTTCGGCGAGAAGCCGAAACTGGGCGACACCTTCTATCTCGCCGCCGAGACCGTGCTCTCGCGCCCCTCCGCCCATGTCTTCCTCGACATCGAGCCGACCGTGACGGGGAGCGAGCGCCCGCCGCTGTCGGCCAAACCGTCGGACGACCTGGTGCTCACCTGGGAGTTCTGGGACGGCCGGCGTTGGCAGCTCCTCGGCCGCTCCGGGCCGGGTTACGACCCCTCCGGCAAGAACGATCCCGGCCCCTATCAGCTCAAGGACACCACCCAGGGCCTGTCGCGGGCGGGGACGGTGGATTTCTACGTCCCAGCCCGGGTCCGGCCGGTCGAGGTCAACGGCGAGAAGAAGACCTGGATCCGCGTCCGGATCACCGCCGGGAACTACGGCTTCGAGGCGACCTACCAGCAGACCGGCGAGGACCCCGAGACCCACCAGCCGCGCTATCAGCTCCAGCCCGCGAGCTTTCGGCCGCCGCTCCTGCGCAGCCTGCTGCTGCGCTACATCTTTCTGGACGACTCGACCTACTGGGAGTCGGTGATCGCCGAGAACGATTTCAGCTACCAGACCGACCTGCTGATCGACGGCACGTCGTATTCGTTCGAGCCGTTCGTGCCGGCGCCGGACGCGGCGCCCACCCTCTACCTGGGCTTCGACCGGCCGGGCGATCTGATCGGTTTCGCCAACCGCGCCGTCACGCTCTACTTCGGCGTCGCCGGAGCGCTCTACGATCCCGCCACCGAGCAGAAGGGGACGCTCGAAGACCCGCAGCTCGCCTGGGAGTACTGGAGCGGCACGCGCTGGCAGCGCCTCGGGGCGCGCGACGAGACGGCGGGGTTCACCCGCCGCGGCCTGGTGACCTTCATCGGCCCGGCCGACTTCGTGGCCTCGACCGAATTCGGCCGCCTCGCCTTCTGGCTGCGCGCCCGCTGGGAGAGCGGCAGCTACGCGGTCGAGCCGGAGCTGCGGCGCATCCTCACCAACACCACCTGGTCCGTCCATGCCCGCACCTTCGAAGACGAGGTCCTCGGCTCCAGCCGCGGCGAGCCGGGCCAGTCCTTCCGCACCGCGCAGTCGCCGCTCCTCGGCGGGCCGCTGCTGGAAGTCGTCGAGCCCGAGGTCCCCTCCGCCCTCGAACGCGCCGACATCGAGGCGGAGGAGGGGCCCGACGCCATCCGGCCGGTGCTCGACGCCGCCGGCCGGGCGGTCGAGGTGCGGGTGCGCTGGCACGAGGTGCGGGACTTCTACGGCTCCGGCCCGCGCAGCCGCCACTACACCCTCGACCTCTCGACCGGCGAGGTGCGTTTCGGCGACGGCCGGCACGGGCTCATCCCGCCGCTCGGCCGCAACAACCTGCGCCTGTCCTACCGCTCGGGCGGCGGCCTGGAGGGGAACCGCCCGGCCGGCAACATCACGCAGCTCCGCGGCACCGTCCCCTACGTCGATTCGGTCCTCCAGTACGAGGCGGCGGAGGGCGGCGCCGCCGAAGAGGCGCTCGCCGAGGTCACCGTCCGCGGTCCGCTCAAGCTGCGCCACCGCGACCGCGCCGTCGCCCCGGCCGACTTCGAGGACCTCGCGTTCGAAGCCTCGACCGAGGTGGCGCGGGCGCGCTGCCTCCCGGCCCACGACGGCGCCGATGCCGGCACCGTCGGGCTGATCGTCGTGCCGCGCTCCGGTGCGGCCAAGCCGGTCCCCACGATCGAGCTGCTGCGGCGGGTGCGCGCCTATCTCGAAGCCCGCCTGTCGCCCGTCCTCGACCTGTGGATCGTCGGCCCCGACTGGCTGGAGGTCTCCGTCACGGTCGAGATCGTCCCGCGCGTGCTGGAAGCCGCCAACGACGTCCAGACCGCCGTGCTGGATCGCCTGTCGTCCTTCCTCCACCCGCTCACCGGCGGCCTCGATGGCGAGGGTTGGGCCTTCGGGCGCAAGCCCTACCGTTCGGACCTCTACGCCCTGATCGAGGGCACGCCCGGCGTCGATCACGTGCGCCGCCTGCAGGTCGCCGAGCTGCCGCGCGAGGGGGGCGCCCGCCCCGACCGCTTCCTGGTCTACTCCGGCGAGCACCAGATCACCGTCACCGGCAACACCGACGAGTCCGCCATGGACGGGAGCCTGGGATGAGCCTGCGCCTGCCCGATCTCGACGATCGCACCTACGAGGACCTGCTGGCCGAGGCCCGGGCCCTGATCCCCGGCCTCTATCCGGACTGGACCAATCACAATCCGACCGATCCCGGCATCACGCTGATCGAGCTGTTCGCGTGGCTGACCGAGATGCTGATCTATCGCACCAACCGGCTGCCGAAGGAAAACGTGATCACTTTCCTGCGGCTGCTCAACGGCCCGGCCTGGCAGGCCGGAGCCGATCTCGACGAGGACATCCGCGCGACCGTCGCCGACCTGCGGCGGCGGCACCGCACGGTGACCCGCGACGACTACGAGCTGCTGAGCCTCGAAGCCGCGCCGGGCGTGGCGCGGGCGCGTTGCGTGCCGCTGCGCGACCTCGCCGCCGCCACCGAGCCCGAGCGCGAGGCGCCGCGCGCCGCCCAGGTGAGCGTCATCCTGGTGCCCGACCCGCTCGTCGAAGAGGCGGTCGATCCGGATTCGCCCTTGGGCGCGCCACTCCCCAGCGACACCCTGCTGAAGGCCGTCGCCGACTATCTGGAGCCGCGCCGCCTGCTCACCGTCCACAATTCGGTGGTGGGGCCGGTCTACGCCCCGGTGCAGGCCGAGATCGTCGTCGCCCGGCGCGCCGATACGCCCGAGGAGGCGGTGCGCGCGCGCGTCCTTGCCGCCCTCGGCGGCTTTCTGGACCCCTTGACCGGCGGCCCCGAGGGGCGCGGCTGGCCATTCGGCCGCGATATCTACGTCTCTGAGCTGTACCAGCTCCTCGAAAAGATCCCGGGCGTCGATTTCGTGCCCGACCTGCAGCTCGCGAGCGTCTGTCCGGACGGCGCGAAGCGCTGCATCCCGGCGCGCGAGCTGTGGCACGACCGCGGCGACTTCATCGGCCTCGGCCTCAGCGCCCATCACCTGCCCTGGGCCCTCGTCGCGGATACCGGCCTGTTCGTCGCGCCCGCCGCCGCGTTCGTGCCGGTCGAGGTGCGCGCCGCGGTCACGCGCGGCGAAAGCGAGGATCTGACATCCGAGGAGGTCCGCCGGGTCGCGCGGGAGAAGCTGCGTTCCCTTTTCCACCCCCTCCACCAGGGGGCGGACGGCGAGTCCGCCTGGGAGATCACCCAGGCGCAGGTCGAGGCGGCGCTCCTCGGGCTCAAGGAGGTCTCCGAGATGCGGAGCCTCGATCTGATCACCGACCCCGCGCACCGCTTCCAGCAGGGCAACACCGTGGGGATCCGCCTCAAGGCCGGGGAAGTCGCGGACCTCACGGCCTCCGTCGAGAGCAACTGACCGGCCGTTCCGGAGAGCCATCATGAGCCCCATCAGCACCACCCGCCTCAGCCGCTACCTGGACGATCTGCCGGCCCTCTACCGCACGCCGGCCCGCGGCGGCCGCCCCGATTTCCTGGGGCGTTTCCTGCTCGCCTTCGAGCAGGTCCTGACCGGCGTCGGAGACGTGGACAAACCGGGGCTCGAAGAGCGGCTGGACGGGATCACCGACGACGCCGGCAACCTCTTGCGGGCGGGCTCGCACCGCTATTTCGAGCCGGGTCCCGATCTGCCCGAAGGCGAGCGGGCGCCGGCCGAATTCCTCGACTGGCTGTCGAGCTGGGTGGCGCTCACGATGCGCGGCGATTGGACCGACGGCGAGCGCCGCCGCATCCTCGCCGAGATCGTGCCCTCCTACCGGCGGCGCGGCACGCGCGACGGCCTGCAGCGGATCCTCTCCGCCTTCACCGGCCTGTCGATCGAGAGCATCACGATTTCCGAGCTGCTCAGCCCGATGCAGCTCGGGGTGAGCGCCACGGTCGGCAAGGACACCGTCGTCGGCGGTAGCGCGCCACACTATTTTCTAGTCGATGCCTTGGTTCCGGCCTCGGATGTCGCGGACCTCTCCCGGAAGAAGTCGATCCTCCGGGCGATCCTCGACCTGGAGAAGCCGGCTCACACTTTCTATGACCTTCGGATCCAGGTTCCGACGATGCAGGTCGGCGTCACCTCGCGCGTCGGGGTGGAAACCGTGCTCGGCGGCGTCATCGAGTAGAGACGCCGGGATCGGACAGGGAGAATCGCAAATGGCAGAGATCAACAAGCGGCTGCATTATTTCAACGGGCAGTTCCTGGAAGAAAAGGATTTCACCGACGAGCAGGAGTACCACCTCGACCGCGACCGCCGCCACAACCGGCTGCTCCACACCTACGGCGTGGCCGAAGGTCTGAACGTCACCGCCGCCGCCGGCTCCGGCGACGTCACCGTGGCGCCCGGCACGGCCCTCGACGGCCTCGGCCGGCTGATCGTGCTGGAGCAATCCCGCACGCTCACGCTCGGGAGCCTGTCCAAGGCCATCGTCTACGTGGTCATCTCCTACGACGAGATCGGCGTCGATCCGGCGACCGTCGGCAACCAGGGGCAGCCGACGCGCTGGGAAGAGCGGCCCAAGGTCGAGCTGGTCGCCAGCGCCGGCGCCCCGCCGGCCGATACTCACATCCGGCTGGCCAAGATCAGCGTGAGCGCCGGCGGCACCGTGAGCTCGGTGGACCTCGCCGAGCGCCAGCGCGCCGGCGTCCAGGTGGGCAACGAGCTGGCCATCCCGCGGCTGCGCCTCTCGAACCCCAATTTCGACGAGAGCCGGTGGCCCAGCCTGACCGCGGACAAAGAGGAGGAGGTCACCCTGACCGGAGACCTCACGATCACCGGCCGGCTGACCACCCCGGAATTCTCGGCCCACCTCAGGGACAACGCCAATCCGCATGTCGTCACCGCGGCGCAGACCGGCGCGCTGGTCAGCGTGGGCGGCGTTTCGAATGCGGGCGGCAACGTCAACATCGTCGCCGGCACCGGCCTGAGCGTCGCGAGCGACAACAGCAACAACAAACGGATCACGATCTCCGGTTCGAGCATCCTGGGAGTTTCAAACCCGGGCGGCGATATCGGGATGATCGGCACCAACGGCATCAACATCACCTCCGACAACAGCAGCAACAAGCGGATCACGGTCGCCGGCGCGACCATCCAGGGCGTTTCGAACCCGGGCGGAGATATCGGAATCGTCGGCGCCTCCGGCATCACGATCGCTTCCGACAACAGTACCGGCAACAAGCGCATCACCATCACCGGCGGCGCGCCGACCAACATCGGCGGGATCACCGCCCCGGGCGCCACCGTCAACATCGTCGGCGGCGCCAACATCACCGTCACCGCGGACAACACCTCGAACAAGCGGTTGACGATCGCGGCCTCACCGGCGTTCACGAACCACACCGTGGTCAACACGATCTTTTCGGCCGCCGACGCGAACGGCTCGACTCGAACGATCACGACCGGCTTCATGCCGCGCTTCGTCTGGTTCAGTTGTAACATCCAAGGCACCGTGGCCAGCAGTACCCACGGAGGAGTGGGCAGCGGCTTCGCCGACCTGGAGAGCTCCCCGATCGCACAGTTCGGCAGTGGACCCAACATCTCCCGCGTGGCCGCGGCCCCGACGATCGTGGTGAACTCCACGGTCGTCAACAATCTTTGTGCCCGCGGCGTCTTTTCGGATACGACCGTCGCCCCGAATACTCAGGTCGACATGAGCGTGGCGGTCGCCTCGGTCGCGGCCAACGGATTCACCTTGCAATTCACCAAGTCGTCGTCGACCGGGACCTTCCCGTCCGCCTACAGCATCACCCTTTACATGGCCTGTATGGCCTGACTTTGTTTCCGCAGCTTCCCGGAAGGAGTCGCTATGTGGGTCATCTACCGAAAGTCCGACAAGCGAGTGGTGGGCGCGAGCGCCGATATGGCGATCGAGATCGAAAAAGAGCAGGCTCTCCAGGAGGTGGTCGGCGGGCTGGAGGGGACGCCGGGACTGTCCGAGTTCGAGGCGGTTCTGGTCGCGGACCGCTCCAAGGCTCTGGAGGTGCTGCAAGCCCTGGCGAGCGGACAGGCTGTCATCGAGGAGGACCGCGGCGGCGAGCTGAGCATCGTCCAGGATGCTCCGAGCGTCGCCCATCTCGTGGCTTCGATCGAGGCCGAGGCGCTCCACCCGGTCGACGGCGTCCCGCTGATCCCGGGCGACGGCAGCTCCTTCGCCGTCGTCACGGTGAAAAAACTGAACGATCGAGGAGAGGCGCTGACCCGCAAGAAGGACAACGACGTGGTCTGGTTGCGGACCGATCAGGGCAGCCTGCGGGAAGATCAGGACAAGGACCCCCAGGAAATCCGATCGGTCAAGCTGGCGAGCGGGACGGCCTCGTTCCGGTTGTATTCCGCCGCCGCCAAACGTTTGGCGACGGTGCAGTTGCTCTCGGCCAGCCCCAACCTGCGGGGCATCTCCGTTCAGGTCGAGTTCACGTAGTCCCGTGGCCGCGCTGCGCAACGTTTTCGCCTGCCTCGTCCACGAGCGCCCGGAGTGCGTCGCCGAGCTGGTGCGCAATCTCCGGGCCCTCGACCCGGCGTCCGAGATCCTGCTGTACAACGGCGGCAAAAACCCCGGGCTGCTGTCCGGTTTTCCGTTCGAACGCCATGGCGCGAAAATTCACCCCGACCCGTGTCCGCAGGAGTGGGGGAAGCTTCACGGGTTCGCCCTCGATTGCCTGCGCCACGCCCTCGCCGGCCCCGGCTTCGACACCCTGACCGTCGTCGATTCCGATCAGCTCGCGGTCCGCCCCGGCTACTCGGAATACTTGAGCCAGGCCCTCGCGGATCGTCCCCGCGTCGGCCTGCTCGGCAACTCTCCCGGAATTCAACCGCACGACACGAAAATCGGCCCCGCCCTCGCCGCCTATCGCGAGATCGAGCGCTGGCGCCCCCTCGCCCGGCGTCTCCCGGGCGGCGAAGAAAACCTTTTTCACTGGACCTTCTGGCCCTCGACCGTGATCACCGCCGAGGCCGGGCGCGATCTCGTCCGCCTCTTCGACGAAGACGGGGAGCTGCAGGCCATCGTGCGCAAGAGCCGCATCTGGGCCACCGAAGAGGTGATCCTGCCCACCCTGATCGCCCTGCTCGGCTACGAGGTCGCGCGGAATCCGTGCAGCGATGAGCTGGTGCAGTTCCGCAAGGCTTACACCCGCGAGCAGGTCGAGCAGGCCCTCGCCCGGCCGGACGTCTTCTGGATCCACCCGGTGCCGCGCCAGTACGACGACCCGCTGCGCCAGCAGATCCGCGACGCCCTCCTGCCTCCCGCCGCGGCGCCTGGCGCCGAGCCGGACCCCGCGCCGGAGCTCCCGCTTCTCCTCACCGTGCCGATCCTCGAAAAGATGCGCAAAGTCGAGGGCTGGCTGGACGACGAAGAGGGCGACCTCCTCCTCGCCGCCTGCGCGCGCTCCCTCGCCGAGCTGCCCGCCCCGCACGCGGTCGTGGAGGTCGGGAGCTATTGCGGGCGTTCGACCGTGGTGCTGGGCAGCGTGGTCCAGGCGTTGCGCCCGGAAGCCCGCGTCCACGCCATCGA
>DATAHG010000526.1:0-10702 GCA_036263295.1 Thermoanaerobaculia bacterium
CCGCACCCCGCAGACCGAGGAGTACATCCAGAAGGTCACCGAGGCGGCGCTGCGGACCCCCACCGACACCGCCCTGGCTCTCTTCCTCGGCACTCTCAACGAGGACAGCTCCGCCGCGATCGCCAAGGTGGACCGCCCCACCCTGGTGATCGGCACGCAGAGCCCGTTCGTCAAGAGCTATGAGGAGCTGCAGAAAAAGATCCCCGGTGCCCGCCTAGAGATCTTCGAGGGCGCCGGGCACGCCCTCTTCGTCGATCAGGCCGACAAGTTCAATCAGAAGCTGGAGGAGTTTCTGAAAGCCCTGCCCGGGCAGGGCGCCCGCTAGCTCAAGGCCTGGTCGGCGAAAAGCTTGAGGAAGCCGCAGTTCCGGCAGCGGTAGGCGGTCACCGCGAAGACGTGCTCATTCTTCGGCCTGGGGGTGGCGGCCCAGAAGCGCGGCACCACTTCCCCTTCGACCCACTGGGCACGCTGGACGGAATTGCGGGTGGAGTCGACCAGGGTCCCCGCGACCATGGCGCCCTGGCACTCCGGACAGGTCGTCTTGCTCATGATCTGCTCCTCTTTCGTCGGTCAGCTTCTCTCCAGCGGCTCCTCCTCGGGGAGGGGAGGAGCGCTTTTCGCGGCCCGCACCAGCAGCGCCGCCACTCCCACCACCAGGGCGATGCCGAGCACGGTGGCTTCGGGGCCCTCGAGCCAAGTGTAGCCCGTCTCCGCGAAGTGGATCGATTCGAGCGCCTTGACCCATCCGGCCTCCGGCCAGCGGGTGCGGCCGGCGACCAGGAAGGCGATGGCGACCCCGGCGAGCCCCTCGCCCGCGATCAGCCCCGACGCCGCCAGGATGCCCGGATCCCCTTCCCGGGTGCCGGCTGGCCGCCGGGAGTCCACCCAACGGCGCACCACGCCGCCCAGGAAGATCGGCGTCAGGCTGCCGAGCGGCAGGTAGAGGCCGACCGCGAAGGCGAGACCCGGCAGCCCGGCGAGCATCGCCGAGAGCGCGAAGGCCGAGCCGGTCCCCACCAGGCCCCAGGGGAGCGAGCCGGAGATCACCCCTTCGATCACCGTCTTCATCAGCGTGGCCTGCGGCGCCGGCAGGTCGGGCGAGCCGAAGGTGTAAGCCTGGCCGAGGAACAGCACCGTGCCGGCCACCGCCCAGCAGGCGAAGGCGGCGCCGATGAGCTGGCCGACCTGCTGCCGGGCCGGGGTCGCCCCCACGAGATATCCGGTCTTCAAGTCCTGCGAGATGTCGCCCGCCTTCGAGGCGGCGATGCAGACCACCGTCCCGACGGTCAGGATGGCAGCCCGCGCCGAGGGGTCGGTCCAGCCGCAGAGGACGAACACCAGGGAGACTCCGAGGAGGGTGACCAGGGTCATGCCCGAGGTGGGGTTGGAGGAGACCCCGATCAATCCGACGATGCGGGAGGAGACGACCACGAACAGGATGCCGAAGATGCCGACGCCCAGGGCCGAGGCGAGACGCGGCAGGAAGCTCATCTCGCCGGCCAGGAGCCCCGGGATGCCGACCAGCGCCAGCACCACGATGGCGGGACCGGCCAGCACGAACCAGCCCGGCACGTCGCGGTCGGTGCGCGGCACCGCCGCGGAGGAGTCGACGTCCACCCCTTCCCGCCGGAGCCCCTGGAGCACCGCCTTGAGCGACTCGTACATGGTCGGCAGGGCGCGGATCACGGTCACGATGCCGGCCGCCGCCACCGCGCCGGCGCCGATGTAGCGCACATAGCGCGCCCAGATCTGGCCGGCCGCGAGGTCGCGGATCGGCGTGGTCAGCTCGGGGAAGAGCGGCGCCGTGAGCCCGTCGCCGACCAGGGCGATCAGCGGGGTCAGCACCAGGGCCGAGATCAGGCTCCCCGAAACCATGATGGACGACTGCTTGTAGCCCAGGATGTAGCCCACCGCGAGCAGCGCCGGGGCTACCTCCAGGGCGAGCTCGGCCTTGGGCAGTGCCGTGATCGCCACCGCCAGCTCGGAGTCCATCAGGACGAACGCCGCGAGGGCGAGCTTGATCGCCGCCCCGACCGCGAGGCCGAGGAAGATCCACTTCCCTCCCCCGCCGGCCTGGGTGTCCGCCGCCGTGGTCGCCCGCAGCACCTCGGCGCAGGCGGTCCCTTCCGGGTAGGGCAGCTCGTCGGCGCTCCGCACGATCAACAGGCGGCGCAACGGCACCATGGCCGAGATGCCGAGGATGCCGCCCAGCAGGGCGAGGACCGCCACCTGCCAGAAGGGGGGCGCGAGCCCCCACAGGAAGAGCGCCGGGATGGTGAAGATCGTCCCCGAGGCGAGCGACGAGCTGGCCGAGCCGATGGTCTGCGACAGGTTGGCTTCGAGCACCATGCCGCCCGGCCGCCGGCCCATCAGCCGGAACAGCGCCACGGTCAGCACCGCGATCGGGATCGAGGTCGAGACCGTGAGCCCTACCTTGAGCCCGAGATAGGCATTGGCGGCCCCGAACAGGATGCCGAAGACGATCCCGGCCACCACCGCCCGCAGCGTGAACTCGACGACGGATTCCTCGCCCTTCTGGCGCATCGTTTCCATAGGAGCACCCCGGAAAAAGTTGGCCGGATCATAGCCGAAGTCAGTTCGGCGGCTGGCTCTCCATCCGCGCCAGGAGGTCCGCCAGGCGCTCTTCCTCTTCCCATTTCCGCAGCCGCGCGGCGTCCCGGGCGCGGCGCCGGCGGATCGCCAGGAGCGCCAGCAGGGTGATCCCCAGCCAGAGCGCCGCCGAGCTGCTGAGGATCGGCATCCAGCGGTACCAGAAGGATTGCCGCTCCCCCAGCTCCTCCTCGGCGTAGGCGAGGGAGGTGCCGGTCACGTGGCGGAACGCCTCCGGGAAGGGGAGGCCGTGGCGGACCGCCCGCAGGATGTTCCCCACCACCGCCGGACCGTGCTCGTCCATCAGGTCGCGCACGAAGGCGCCGGACATGGCGTAGGCCCGCGCGATCTCGCCGCTCGATCCGCGGAAGCGGCGGTCCAGCTCGTCCAGGGGGACGTCCCGCCCGGTGAGCAGGGCGAGGGTCACGAGGGAGCGGTCCTCCAGGCTCCAGGAGCCCCCGGCGGCCATGGCGACCCCTTCATGGAACCAGCGCGGCAGCGGGCGCCCCCGGGCCGCCCGGTCGATCAGCACGTGGGTGACCTCGTGGCGCAGGAGGTCCTCGAAGGAGCCGTCCGGGTAGGAGGGGGTGCGGGCCGGCAGGAGGATCAGGGTGCTCGACTCCGACAGGGCGTAGCCCGCCACCCAGGCCGGCGCCGACCGGGCCTCCGGCGAGCTCTCCGGCGCCAGGACCACCCGGATGGCCGGCCCGGGATCGTCCAGCCCGACCAGGTCGGCCAGCGTGTCGAGGCGCCGGGCCGGGCCGGACTCCAGCCGCCGCGCCAGCCCGTCGTACTGGGCCGGCCCCTCGAAAGTCAGCTCGGGAGCCCGCGCCGCCGCCCCCGATCGGGGGAGACCGAGAGTCAGGAAGGCCAGGAGGAGGAAGAGAGAGGAGATCCTCGGAGTGCGTCGCCCGGCCGTCATTCGGGCAGTCTAACGGATCGCTCCGCGGGCGCAGGCGCTAAGCCGCCCGAGCCCCTGCCCGGGAATGAATTCCCGGGCTACCCGGGCAGCGTCGGATGAATCCGACTTCAAGCTTGCGGAAGGCGAAGGACTGCACCGGCATGCCGGCACATCCATCCGGCACCTCATAACCTTGGTTGGGGAGGGCAGACACCCTGTACAGGATGCCGGAAACCTTTGCGGGAGCCTTGGCAGCCTTCGTAGGGAACCCAGCAGCCTTCGCGAGGACCCGGCAGGCTTCTCCCAGCACCCGGCAGGAGATGCAGAAGACTCGGAAGCCTTGTTTTGCATCACAAAACCCTTCACGGGGAACTCAGCAGAGTCTCTTCTGCAGCAGAGATCTGTTGCTTTGCATCAAAAAAGCTCTGCTCAGGAGCTGGCGAAGGTTGATCTGCACCAGGACAAACTTGCCTGGCAACCGGGCAAAGCCTTCCCGGTCGCTCAGGAAGGGTGTTTGCAGCAAAACAAGTCTGCTGGGTGCCTGGAAGAGCTGCCGTGATGCAAAACAACGATGCTCTGCATCAGAAAAACGCTGCCGGGCTCCAGGATGGGTTGTTTTGATGCAAAGGGCCGGCGGTGGGTATCCGGGGCGGGTCCACCCAGGCCCTGGCAAGGGACCCTTGCAACTCCCACCGCGGCGCGGGACAATCGATCTGTTTCCCGGGAGGACCGATGAAAAAGGCGGGTATGGCGTTCCTCGTTCTGGCTCTGTGCGGCTGTGGGGCGGACCGGCAGGCCGCTTCGCCGCCTCGGCCCGAAGCCCCGGCGCGGCGGGATGTGACCCCGGCGGCCCCGGCACCGGCCCCGGTGGTGGCGGCGAGCCCGGAGCCGGCGGCCGATCTCGCGATCGATCCCGAGGCCGGGGTCCCCACCAATGGCCCGGTCGTCACCGCGCCGGGCCCGGTGGCGAGCCTGCCTCCCGTCGAGCACTGGACCCTGCCCTGCCCGGAGACCCCTCGGGTACTGCCCGAGGCCACCTTCGCCGCGCTGGGCGACGAGGCCCAGGCGCCGCTGGAAGGGGCCGTCGCGGCCTCGATCCAGCTCACCCCGCGCACCGACCGCAGCCTCGCCATGCCCACCCTCGCCGAATGGCATGAGGGCTACCGCGAGGCGAGCCTGCCCGCCCGCGCCGCCCTCTCCCGCGTGGTCGAGCCGCTGAATACCGGGCAGCTCCCGAGCTACAGCGATTGCGTCGCCCTGGCCGATTCGGCCCGCCAGGTGCGGCCGGCCCTCCACGCCCCCGACACCCGGATCTCCGGCTCTCTCGACGAGGCCTACGAGACCCTGGTCGACCTGGGCGACGCCTGCGCCCAGGGGCATCAGATCGGCTCGATGGGCCTGCTCAAGCTGGCCGAGCGCCGGCTCGACAAGGCGGCGGTGGCCCTGCGGCGTTACGGCCTGGAACCCTGAAGAAACCGGAAAAAAGAATCGATCCGGCGAGGACGACCGCCGGATCGAGGTGCTGCGCTGGCTGTGAGGGTTACCGCGGGGGGAACGGCTCAGAACCGGCCGTGGCCGTGCCCAGGGCCTTCGTCGCCCATCTTCTCGTGCATCGCGCGGAACTGGTCGAACTTGGCGCGCTGCTCGGCGTTCAGAAGGGCGGCGAAGCGATTGGCGATGTCCTCGTGGATCGCCTTCATCTCATTGCGGATGGCGTGCGCGGCGATCATCTTGTTGCCGATCTCGGTCGGGTCCGGGCTGGCGGTATCGAGGAGCTGGTGGACGGCTTCCATCTGGGCCCGATGCTGGTCGGCCAGCGGCTCCGTCCGGGTCTCCAGCTCGGCCCACAGCTTTTGGGCCGCGGCCTTCTGGTCGGCGGTCAGGTCGAGGGCCTTGCCGACATGGTCGATGAAGCCCTGGCCGCCGTCCTTGTGGGCGAAGTGCTGACCGAGGTGGCCGGGCTGGGCCACCGCGATCCCGGTCAGCGCCAGCACGAGGGCCGCGCAAAGGAAAAGGGCGATTCGCTTCGTCATGGTTCGATCTCCTTGTAAGGGGGGAGGCTGCTGCTCTTCCGCGCCTCCACCGTGAAGACAGAATAGCCCCCGGCCTTCTCCGAGTCCTCAACCAGCCGCAAGTTGTTTGTAAGAGGTGTAAAGGATCGCCGGGATCAGCCGGCGAAGCGGTAGCCGCGCCGGTGGACGGTCAGGATGTACTCCGGCCGCGACGGCTGGCGCTCCAGCTTCTGGCGGAGCGAGGCCACGTGGACGTCCACCGTGCGGGTGGTCGGCATGGCGTCGTAACCCCAGACCTTGTCGAGCAACTCGTCGCGGGTGAGCAGCGCCCCCCGGTTCTGGATAAAGAAGGTCAGGAGCTTGAACTCCATGGCCGACAGGCCGACCGGCTGGCCGTCGCGGAACACCTCGGCGCGCCGGAAGTCCACCCGGATGTCGCCGAAGGCGTAGGTGCCGGCCGGCGACGAGGCGAGGGGGGCGCGGGCGCGCCGGAACAGCGCCTCGATGCGGGCCAGCAGCTCGATCATCTCGAACGGCTTGGTGACGTAGTCGTCGGCCCCGAGCTTCAAGCCGACCACGCGGTCCACCACCTGGCCGCGAGCGGTCAGCATGACGATCGGGATCTGCAGACCGCGCTGGCGCAGCTCGCGGCAGACCTCGAAACCGTCTTTGCCGGGCAGCATCACGTCCAGCAGGATGAGGTCGAAGGAGCCCTCCAGGGCGCGCGAGATGCCGGTGAGGCCGTCGCGGGCGGTCTCCACCTCGTACCCCTCGCTGACCAGGCGGTCGGTCAGGGTGAGGACCAGGCTCGGCTCGTCCTCGACCAGGAGGAGCCGGCGGGCGGGCGCCGCTTCCAGGTTGTGGATCACCCGGCCTCCCCGGCTGCCTCCGCTGCCCTGGCCGACACCGCCGCCAGCGCCTCGGCCGGGGCGGCGGGCAGATGGAGGGTGAAGACGGTGCCGTCCTCGCCGGTCTCGACCGTCACCCGGCCGCCGTGGGCGGCCACGATGTGGCGCACGATGCTGAGACCCAGGCCGTTGCCGGGGATCCGGCTCGCCACCGCCTCCCGTCCCCGGTAGAAGGGCTCGAACAGGTGGCGCAGGTCCTCCCCGGGGATGCCCGGCCCGCGGTCGGACACGGTCAGCTCCACCCCCGGGCTGGCGCTGCCCGGCTCGCCGGCCGGCCGGGCCCGCAGCCCGATCCAGGGGGACGGCCCGCCGTACTTGACCGCGTTCTCGATCAGGTTGTAGAGGGCCCGGCGCAGGGCGGCGGCGTCGGCCAGGATCGCCGGCAGGCCGGGGGCGACCTCCACCTCCAGCTCGGCGCCGCGCTCCTCCACCAGCCAGCGGCTCTCCGCCAGGGCCTCGCGCAGCAGCGTCCCGGGGTCGGCGGGCTGGAGGTTGTAGGTCATATGGCTCGACTGGATGCCGGCGAGCTCCAGCACCTGCTCCACCATGCCGGAGAGCCGGCGCCCCTCGTTGAGGATGAGGTCCCCATAGCGCCGCACCTGCCGGGGGTCCGACACCACGCCGTCCGAGAGGTTCTGGCCGGCCGAGCGGATCGCCGTGAGCGGCGTGCGCAGCTCGTGCGAGACGCCGGCCACGAACTCGATCTGCTGGCGCGCCAACCGCTGGGCGCGCTGGGTGGCGAGGACCATCAGCCCCATGGTGGCCGCGAGGAGCGCCATGATGCTGGCGCTGATCGCGAGATTGTGGAACCGGAAGCGGGTGACGGCGGTCTCCAGCGAGCCCCGCCGGCTTTTGAGGAGGAGGCGCCAGCCGCCGTCCCGGCTCAGGCCGCCGGTGAAAGTGCGGAATCCGCGGTGGTGGAGGGAGTGGACGTCCCGCTCCTCGGCCGCTTCGACCGGCACGGGCGCGGGCTCCTCCGGAGCCGCGGCCGGAGCCGGCGTCCCCTCGCGCTCCAGCCAGAGGTTGCGCAGCTCTTCGAGCGGGCGCAGCTTGAACATCTCGATCGTGGCGTCGGGCGACCGGAAGGCTGACACTGGAAGGCCGGGGTCGGAACGGTAGACCATCCGCCGCGGGTCGCCGGTCACCGTGATCGCCACGGCGTAATCCAGGCCCTCGGTCGAGCCGAAGTAGCGGCGGGTCAGGAGCGGCAGGATCTCGGAGGTGATCACCCGTTGGTCGAAACGCAGGATCAGCGCGCTGTTGGGCCAGTGGCGATCCCCCTCCTCGCCGGGAGCCGGCGCGGGGGAAAACAGGGCGAGCGGGATCACCAGGCCCGGGATCTCGGCGGCCAGCGGCGTGCGCGACAGGAACGGCTCCGGCCGCCGCGGATCGGGCGCCAGGGTCCGCGTGAGATGCGCGCGCACCCGCTCCAGCTCCGGCGGCCAGGCCGCCGCCTGGAAGTCCACCCCGCGCACAACCTCCAGGCGGACCTCGCCGTCCTCCCCCTTCACGGCGTAGTACAGATCGCGCAGCAGCCCGGGGAAGGGGGCCTCGGCCCGCCAGCGCCGGAGCTGCCGGACCACGCGGCGGCGCCCGTCCTCCGGCCCTTGCGGCGGCTCGGGATGGAAGTAGAGGAAGGCCCGCGTCACCTCGCGGTCGAAGTCCTCCGAAAGATGGACCCCGGCGGAGGTCAGGTTCGCCTGCATGCGCTGGCGCTGCAGCTCGCTCACCTGGCCGATCCAGCGGTACTGGAGCGTCGCGAGCAGCGCCAGCAACACCACCAGGGCGGCGGCGAACGCCAGCGGCAGCGCGCGGGGGGACTTGATGCGGAACATCGCCGAATCAGCATAACAGCGGACCGGGCGGCGCCATGCCCGAATTTACATCCCTTACAGAAGCCTTGCGGCGGCCTGAAGACTGGGGTGGAAAAAAGATTCCTAATCCTCTCGGGGAAGGCCCAACGGGCCGAGATGACATAGCCCGGGGCAACGCCCTGGGCGGGGGCGCCTCCATGAACCCCGGCGCCGGTAGTGGCCCAATTCGCCAAGCGCACCGTTCGGGCGCAATAAATTGCGCCCCTACGACTGCTGCGAACCGAGAAACCGTCTGGCAGCAGTCGTAGGGGCGTGATTTATCACGCCCCACCGGTGCATTTCACGATGAGGCCAAAATGAGCCACCGCCGCGAATCTGGGTCCGGAGCCGTTACAATGAGCGACGCAGCCATGAGAGCCACCGCATGAGACCGCAAGGCAGACCCTTCTGGCGACAGGTGATCCTGGCTCTCGTCTGTCTGCTCGGCGCCGCCCCCTTCCTGCTGGCCGACACGCCCGAGCGCCCGAGCCTCCAGGGGACCTGGAAGCTCAACGAGGACATCACCGCCCGCATGATGGAGGGCCTGCGCCATGAAGGTGGCCTCGGCTCCCGCGGCGAGCGGGGCCCCGGCGCTCCCGGCGGCGGACCGGACGGCCCCGGCCGCCGCACCGCCCCGCCCCCCTTCCGCCGCGACGGCGGCATGCGCACCCGCTTCGAGGCCCTCGACGAGCTGACCATCACCGAGACCGCCACCGCGGTCACGATCACCGGCAAGGACGGGCACCCGCGCGTCCTCAAGACCGACGGCAGCAAGACCCGCGACGAGTCCCTGCCCGACGGCCCCGGCCAGGTGCGGGCGCGGTGGGAAAAGGGCACCCTGGTCGTCGAGATCAAACCCGACAAGGGGCCCCGGCGGACCGAGAGCTATCTCGTCTCGAACGACCGCAAGCACCTCTATCTGACCCTCACGATGGAGGCGGACGAGCGCACGCCGGAGATGAAGGTCCGGCGCGCCTACGATCCCGCCTCCGACCCGGCCTCCGATCCGGCCGCCGATCCGCCTTCGAAGCGCTGAGCCCGGGGCGATCCCCGGGCTGAACCCCCACCCCTCCCCCGTTTGACGGGCCAGGGCTCCGCGCCCCGTCCCGGCAGGTCAAGGCCCGCGCTCCGCGAGTCGGCGCTCTGCCCTATATCTTGGACAGACGCGACGGCTGCCCCCGCGGAACGCGGCGCCCCCTCCCGGGACACCCATGGCCGGAATCCTGCCCCGTCAAGGGGGGGAGGGCGCCGCGCTGCTAAGATCCGCGCGGAGACTCCGAAATGAAAAGCGCCGAAGGCACGCAGGGGGAGGCGGGAGGGCCGGGGGACAGGACCGCCCGGACCGCGCGGCGGCGGCAGGCTCTGTTCCTGGCCGCGGCGATGACTCTGGCCTTCGCGCTGCGGCTGGTCACGCTGCCCGCCCTGACCCAGGGGGGGCTGCGGCTGTTGTCGGCGGACGATTACGGCCACCTGCGGCGCGCCGCGGCCACGGTGCGCACCTTTCCGCGGGTGCCGGTCTTCGACCCCTACCTCAACCACCCGGACGGCGGGATCTGGATCTGGCCGCCGCTCTTCGACCTCGCCATCGCGGCGCCCGCCCGGCTCTTCTTCGGACCCGACGCCGGGGTCGGCCAGGTGGCCCTCGTGGCCGCCTGGATCCCGCCGCTGCTCGGCGCCCTGGCCCTCCTGCCGCTCTTCGCCCTGGCCGCCCGCGCCTTTGACCGCGGCACCGCCCGCCTCGCCGTGCTGGTCGCCGCCTGCCTCCCCGCCGCCATCGCCTGGTCGGACTTCGGGCACTCGGACCAGCACGTCGGAGAAGCCCTGGCTTTCTTAGCCACCCTCGCCGCCTTCTCCCGCCTGCTCGGAAGCGATCCCCCTCTCGGCGGAGAGGGCGGAGGCGCCCTCTCCCGCGAAGCGGGGGAGGGTCGGGGAGGGGGCCCCTTCCTCTCCATCGCCCTGGCCGGCCTCGCCCTGGCCACTGCCGTCCTCACCTGGCAGGGGAGCATCTTCCTCGCCCCGATGATCGCCGGGGCCGCCCTTCTCGCCGGCCGGGCGCGCTCCGCCGGCCTTGCGACCGCCGCTGCCGCCCTGCTGGTGGCGCCGTTCGGGTTCCTCACCCCGGGCCCCATGACCTACGTCTCGTTCGGGCCCTTCCAGCCGCTCTTCCTGGGGCTCTGCGCCGCCCTGCTCCTGCTCGCCTCGTTCGGCTGGCCGGGCCGGATCGCCGCCGTCGCCGCCGGGCTCGGCGCGCTCGCCTGGACGCCGGTCCGCCACGGCGTCGAGCACCTGCTGTCGCGCACCCCCGACAGCGCGGTGGTGGCCGGCGGCTATCTCTCCTATCCGGCGGATTGGCTGAAGCTGATCGCCGAGTACCGCCCGCTGTTCGCCGGAGGCTGGACGGCGCCGCTCACCCAGCTC
>DATAHG010000527.1:0-2590 GCA_036263295.1 Thermoanaerobaculia bacterium
CCCGATGAGCCAGGAAGGAATGTCCCGCCGCGCACTCGACATCATCGTCGAGAACCGGATCCGCGAGGCGGTGGAAGAAGGCAAGTTCGACAACCTGCCCGGGATCGGCCAGCCGATCCCCGATATCGATGAGCCCTACGACCCCAACTGGTGGATCAAGAAGTGGATGCGGCGCGAGCGCATCTCCCACGAGCTGGGGGAAGGTCTGAGGACCCTGCGCGCGCCGCGCGACAAGCCCGCCTAGACCTCTCTTTTCTCCTCCCGAGTTGGCGACCGGGCGCCGGAGCGGTTACCATCCGCGCCGGCGCCAGCTTGCCAGCGAGACCTGAACGAGGGAGGAGCCGATGAATCTACGTGCCGCAGAGACCGTTCTGGAGCGGGAGGTCCGCCGCCTCTACGAGGTGCCGCCGGAGGCTCCGATAGAGAGCCTCGACGAGCCCGCCCGCACCTACGTCCGCTATGCCCTCGAAACGGTGAAGCGGGGCCGGCTGGCCCTCGAGGAGCTGCGCCCCTACAAACGCCTCAAGGGGATCCGCTTTCTCGATGCCGGCTGCGCCTATGCCGGCTTCCTCGCCGCCGCCGCCGAGGCCGGCGCCAGCGAGGTCGTGGGGGTGGACATGGACGACCGCTTCCTCGACATCGCCCGCCCGTTCATCGGGGCGACCGGCATCCCGCACCGTCTCGAGAAGGGGGACGTCTCCGACGCCGCTTTCCTCTCTTCGTTCGGGGCGTTCGACCTGATCACCTGCAACGACGTGATCGAGCACGTGGACAGCGTGCCGCGCTGCCTGGAGAGCCTGGCCGGCGCCCTGGCGGCGGACGGCTATCTCTACCTCGCCGCCCCCAACCGCCTCTGCCCGGAATTCATCCGCAAGGACCCCCATTTCCAGTTCTTCGGGATCGTGCTGCTGCCGCGCCCCGACGCCCGGCGCTTCTACGTCGAGAAGACGAAGTGGCCACACTACGACGTGGGGGACTACTACGAGATCCCGGATTTCCGCCCTCTGCTCGACCGCCTCGGCCTGGAATTCCAGGTGATCAACGCGCCGGACGAGGCGGCGTCGCGCGCCCTCATCGGCCGGCTGGAAGCCGATTTCGACGAGATCGAGCGGCGGGGGAT
This sequence comes from Thermoanaerobaculia bacterium, assembly GCA_036263295.1. Classification (GTDB taxonomy): domain Bacteria; phylum Acidobacteriota; class Thermoanaerobaculia; order Multivoradales; family UBA5704; genus DATAHG01. Next base: position 1,121 of record DATAHG010000527.1, read on the forward strand.
GGCGTTCGACGAGCCGGCGGTCCCGGCCGAGCTGGTGGAGCAGGTGAGGCAGGCCGTGGCCGAGACCGCGGCCACCTTCCATCACCGCGTCGAGCGCTTCCGGGCGCTGGAGGCGGCGAAGGACCCGGCCGCCGGCCCGGCGGCCCTGGAGCTGGGGCGGGACTACGCGGTCCCGGTGTGGCACATCCTGGTCCACAAGCCGGGGACGAAGCCCGAGGGCGGCGGGCTCTGGGGCCGCCTCAAGGGCGCGCTGCGGGGCTGACCGGCTCCCGCCAGGTCACCTTGGCGCGCAGGCCGTCCACGGTCCGCCGCAGGTGGGCCGGACCGTCCGGGGCGGCCAGATCCTCCAGGCGGAGCGCCGCGAGGGCCGTGGTCACCAGGGCGCGCTCCCCGAGCGGGCGAGGGCCCGGCGGGAGCGCGCGGTCGAAGTCCTCGACGTTTTCGGCGGCGCGCTTGACCAGCGCCTGGAGGATCCGGAAGGCGCCGTCGGAGAGCGGCGGGTCCCCCCGATAGCTGCCGATCCGCCCGCCCTCGCGCCAAGCGGGAAAGTTCTCCAGACCCAGGAAGCGCAGGAACCAGTCGGCCCGGTACGACCCCAGGGCGCCGACGATCCCGGCGTAGTCCGCCATCAGCTCGTCCAGCAGGTTGTTGCGCATCGAGCCGAAGAGGCGCTGGGTGAAGTAGTGGCTGCACTCGTGGTCCCGCCGCAGGACCAGGGAGAGCTCGCGCCAGTCGGCGTCCGCCAGTCCCAGATCGGCCGCCGGCACGGCGCTGTAGGGGCCGTCGCTCAGCAGGATGAAGCGGTCCTGGTACAGCTCGCGGTGGGGGATGATGCGGGCGAGCTCCTCGTTCCAGGTGGCGGCCTCGCGCTCGGCGGGGTCGGTCGCCTCCCAGCGTTGCCGCAGGATGGCGATGCGGTCCCAGTTGTTGAAGCCGGAGACCATGAAGGCGCCGAGGGCCGGCGGCAGGGGGCGCGGCTCGTTGCGCATGGCGAGGGCGCGGGCGAGAGTCATGAAGTCCTCGCGGTCGCGCAGGATCAGCACCGGGATGCGGCCTGCCGGGCTGAGGTAGAGATTCAGCTCGATCGCCTCGGGATGGCGGACGCGCAGGCCGCGCCCGGTGCGCACCGTCGCGATCGGGGCGCCGCGGCGGGTCGCTTCCTGGTAGGCCGGGGTCTGGCTGATCCCCTTGCGGATGGGGAAGTGGAGCTGCGGGAGGCGCTCCCGGAGGACGGTGAAGACGTCCTGCGTGCGGGCCGCCTCGGCGTAGCGCTCCCAGGCCGTCATGAAGGGCTCGTCCGGCAGGGGGAGGACGGTGCCCCGGCCGATTGCGCTCAGGTCGAAGACGTTGTGGTTGTAGGCCAGCAGCTCGGCGATCTCGCCTTCCGACGCCCCGAGAGAAGCCAGGAGATCCGCGTGGTGCTCGTTCATTTCCAGACCGCGATCCGTTCGCGGATCCCCTTGAAGCCTA
>DATAHG010000528.1:0-1549 GCA_036263295.1 Thermoanaerobaculia bacterium
GTCCACCACGCGCCAGACCACCACGGCGGCGATCTCGATCGGGTTGCCGCTGTTGTCGTTGACCTTGAGCTTGCCGGTCTCGAAGTTGCGCGTCCGCACCGAGACGCCCTTCTTGCTGTAGAACGGGTTGGCCCAGCGCAGGCCGGCGCGGCGCGACGTGCCCACGTAGTCCCCGAAGAGCTGCAACACCTTGGCCTGATTGGGGTTGACCATGAACAGGCCGCACAACCCCACGACGCTCGCCAACAGCACCAGCGGCGCCAACACGATCAGGGGCACCATCACGCGGTTGATCGCGAAGATCAACAGGGCGATCGAGCCGAAGATCAGCAGCAGGAACACGAACAGCGCTCCGAATCCGGAACGGCCGTGGAACTCTCTCTCACGAATCATGGCGGGTCTCCCTTTCCTTGATGGCAAGATGATATCACATCGATGTCAGAAGGGGAGGCTCCATCCATCGAGAAAGAAGCGAGGAAAGGGACTGTTCAGAGCAGGGGAGGGGTCAGCGTCTCGCGATCCGTTCCCGCAGGCCGATCGAGCGGAAGAACTCCTCGGCCGCCTCGGCCGGGTTGCCGACCAGGGCGCCGGCGCCCTCTTCCGGCAGCCAGTCGGACGGCAGGTGGTCGCGGTAGGGGGAGGCGAGGAAGCGCTGGTCGAACAGGGCGATGACCCCGGTGTCCTGCGGCGAGCGGATCAGCCGGCCGGCGGCCTGGACCACCCGGGTCATGCCCGGCACCACCATCGAGTATTCGAAGCCGCGGTCGAAGCGCTCCTGGTAATAGTCCTTGAGGAGCTGCTGCTCCAGGGTGAGGGCGGGGAGACAGGGGCCGACCACGGCCACGGCCTTGAGCACCTCGCCGGGGTAGTCCACCCCCTCGGCGAAGACGCCGCCGGCCACGGCGACCAGCAGGATGTCCCCGAACACGGCGGCGCGCAGGGCCTGGAGGATCATCTCCCGCTCCTTCTCGCTGTCGGCCTGGCGCTGCACCAGCACCCGCTTGTTGCGCAGGCGCATCCGCCCGGTCACCTCGGAGAGGAAGGCGTAGCTCGGGAAGAGCACCAGGCAGTTGCCGGGCACCGTGTCGGCGAAGTCGGCGAGGCGCTCGGCGAGGCGCTCGTAGTTCAGCGGCCGCTCACGGTAGGTGGTCGCCACGGTCGAGTCGATCACCACCCGGCGGTTCTCGGTCGGGAAGGGGTTGGGGATCTCGACGAACGCCGTGCGGCCGTGCTCGAAACCGAGGAGGCCGGTGTAGAACTCCGGCGGCGACAGGGTGGCGGACAGGCCGATCGTCGCGTGGGTGCGCTGGATCACGCCGCCCAGAAAGCGGCTGGGGTCCTTGCAGAGGATCTTGAGCCGGGCGTCCCCCCTGACGGCCTCGACGCAGTGGCTGAAGGCGGCGTCGGACACCATCAGGCCGTTCAGGAACCGCAGGAAGTCGAAGTAGAGGCCGACGAACGGGTCCTCGGGGCGGAAGGTCTTGGTCTGGCGCTGGTGCTCCAGGTAATCGACGAAGGCGGCGTCGAGCTCGGGACGCAGGCGCCAGAA
>DATAHG010000529.1:0-2630 GCA_036263295.1 Thermoanaerobaculia bacterium
GCCGGCCTCCTGAGCGGTCTTGCGACCACCGGCATGATCGCGCTGATCACCTCGATCATCACCCGCCAGCAGGGCGTCGGCAACATGCTGACCTGGGGGTTCGTGGGGCTCTGCCTCGCCCTGCCGCTGTTCCGGTTCTTCTCCCAGATCCTCCTGCTCGACCTCACCCAGGCGAGCCTGCTGGAGCTGCGCACCCGCCTCGCCGACCGCATCCTGAGCACCCCGCTGCGCAAACTGGAGGCGATCGGCCGGCCGAAGCTCCTGGCGACCCTGACCAACGACATCAACGTGCTCGTCGAGTCCCTGGCTGCCGTGCCGGCGCTCTTCATGCACGGCGCCGTCGTGCTGAGCTGCCTGGCCTACCTCGGCTACCTCTCCTGGCAGATCCTGGTGCAGATCACCATCTTCATCATCGTCGGCGTGATCACCTACCAGATCCCGGTGGTGCGGGCGATGGTCCACTTCACCCGCAGCCGCCAGCATTTCGACCGTCTGACCGGCCACACCCGCTCCCTGATCGAGGGCACCAAGGAGCTCAAGATGCACTCGGCGCGGCAGAAGGCGCTGCTCACCGCCTTCCGCGAGAGCATCCACGACCTCCAGAAGGAGGGGCGCCGCGGCACCGTGATCTACACCGCCGCGTCGAGCTGGGGGCAGGTCCTGTTCTTCGTGGTCATCGGCCTGCTCGTGCTGGTCCTCCCGCGCTACCAGCCGATCAAGCCCGAGACCCTGATCGGCTACACCATCATCCTGTTCCAGATGATGACCCCGCTGGAGGTGCTGCTGAACGCCTTCCCGGCCCTGTCGCGCGCCTCGGTGTCGGCCCGCACCGTCGAGGAGCTCGGCTTCTCGCTGCAGAACGAGGCGACCGAGAAGCCCTCGGCGCCGGCGCCCATCCTCACCGGCGACGCCTGGGGGAGCCTCGACCTGGTCTCCGTCACCCACAGCTACCGTCGCGAGAACATCGAGGAGAGCTTCCTGCTCGGGCCGATCAACCTGGCGTTCAAGCCCGGCGAGGTGGTCTTCATCGTGGGCGGCAACGGCAGCGGCAAGACCACTCTCGCCAAGATGCTGATCGGCCTCTACATGCCGGAGGACGGCGAGATCCGCTTCAACGGCCGCGCGGTCACCGAAGACAACCGCGAGTGGTACCGCGAGCACTTCTCGGTGGTGTTCTCCGACTTCTTCGTCTTCGAACAGCTCCTCGGCATCGACTCCGCGGCGCTCGACGAGGACGCCCGGCGCTATCTCAAGCGCCTGCATCTCGACCACAAGGTCAAGATCGAGAACGGCGAGCTCTCGACCGTCGAGCTGTCGCAGGGACAGCGCAAGCGCCTCGCCCTGCTCACCGCCTACCTGGAGGACCGCCCGATCTACCTGTTCGACGAGTGGGCCGCCGACCAGGACCCGGTGTTCAAGGAGATCTTCTACCTGGAGATCCTCCCGGAGCTCAAGGCGCGCGGCAAGACGATCTTTGTCATCAGCCACGACGACCACTACTATTACGTGGCCGACCGTCTGCTGAAGCTCGACTACGGCAAGATCGAGTCCGACCGCAGCAGCGCCGAGTTCCTCGGCACCTCGCTCGCCGAGGCCGAGATGGCGCGCTCGCGGCGCGGCCCGAAGCTGTGAGAAAATAGGGAATCGTTTGCGGAAGCAGCACCGTTCGGGCGCGATGAATCGCGCCCCTACGACTGCTGCGACCCTGCAGTGTGATACCGATTCGCCGAAGGTTGTAGGGGCGCGATTCATCGCGCCCTGGCAGCTCGATCGGGAAAACCGATTCCCCTTCAGGGAGCGCACCGTTTGACCACCTCCGTCCTGCTCGCCGTCCTGGCCGGTCTCATGGCCGGCTTGGTCCACGCCCTGTCCGGCCCGGACCATCTGTCCGCCGTCGCGCCGCTCACCCTGCAGGAGCGGCGCGGCACCTGGCGTCCCGGCCTGTTCTGGGGGGCCGGCCACAGCCTCGGCGTCTGGGGCGTCGGCGCCTTCGCCCTCCTGCTGCGCGACTTCCTGCCGGTCGAGCGGCTGTCGTCCTGGAGCGAGCGCCTGGTCGGCGCCGTGCTGATCGCGGTCGGACTCTGGGGGCTGCGCAAGGCGTTCCTGTTCCGCCTGCCCCGCCCGACGACCGAGGCCATCGAGCACCACGCCGCCGCTCACGGTCTGCGCGCCGACCGGCCCGGCTGGGCCGCCTTCGGCGTCGGCACCCTCCACGGCCTGGCCGGCAGCGCCCACATCGTCGGGCTCTTTCCGGCCCTCGCCCTGGTGTCGCGGGCGGAGTCGGTCGGCTACGTGGTGGCCTTCGGCCTGGGCACGGTCGCCGCCATGGTGGCGTTCTCGTCCACCCTCGGGCTGTTCGCCTCGCGCCTGACCCGCTTCGGCCGCCCCGCCTACCAGGCCCTGCTCGCCACCACCTCGGTGATCGCCATCGCGGTCGGCGGCTACTGGCTGACGCTCTGATCCGGCCGGACCGGCCGGAATTGGCACCGCCCTCGATCTGTTAGACTTCCCCGGCTCATGCGTATGCCCCCGAAACCTCCCGTCCCAGCCCGTCCCACCGTCGGCATGATCAGCCTCGGCTGCCCCAAGAACCTGGTGGACAGCGAGATCATGCTCGGCGAGCTCGCCCG
>DATAHG010000530.1:0-1898 GCA_036263295.1 Thermoanaerobaculia bacterium
TCCGCCACGCCGCCGGCAGGCCGGCGACCGGCACCGCCGCGATCAGCAGCAGGGCCGGCACGGCCGGCAGCCGGTAACGCGCGAATAGAAAGAAGATCACGGTCGAGAGCATCCAGGCGACCGCAAAGATCAAAGCCGGCGCGAATTGACCCGCGAATAAGCCCGGCCGCTTGCGAATCGCCCAGAGCCCGGCCGCGACCAGGATCATCAGGCCGCCGAGCTCCAGGAGCGGCAGCCGGTAGACCGGCGACAACCCCTGAATGTAGTAATAGTCCACCGCGTCCGGCCATTCGTACCAGCTCCAGAACATGCCGAGCTTGCGGAGCTGGAGCCGCAGGAAATCTCCCGGATGCGCCGCGGCCCAGCCGAGGGCGCGGTCGAGCCAGAAACGCGACACTTCGGCCGGGGAGAGCTTTCGCCCGGTCTCCTGCTCGGCCACCCGCACCGGCTCGCGCCGCTCCAGGGCCGGGATCTGCTTGCCCGGCACGATCGGCCGGTAGGTGCCGTCCGCCTGGGCGTTGTTGCCGATATAAAAATTGACGCCTCCCTGGAAGGTGGTGGGGAGGAAGTCGCCGCTGACGAGACCGTTGCGCAAGGCGACCGGCGCGAGTGCCAGGACCAGCCCCACGGCGAGCGCGCTGCCCCGCCGCAGGAGGCCCCGGCCGCCGTCCCCCCGACGCCAGGCGAGCGGCAGCAGGAAAGGGAGGAGCAGCAGGGCGTTCTCGCGGAGGAGCGAGAGGATTCCCAGCAGCACCCCGGCCCCCAGCCAGACCCGCCCTCGCGCCTCGCGCCGGCCGACCGCCAGGGCCCAGAGCAGGAAGGCGGTTACCGTGACCGCCAGCGACTCCTTGAGGATCTGGACGTCGTAGAACAGAAACGGCCCATAGACCGCGGCGAGGCCGGCCGCCGCCAGCCCCACCCCCTCGCCGGCCATCTCTCTTCCGGCCCGGTAGAGCGCATAACAGCCCGCCACCGCCAGGAGGATCTGGATCAGATAGACCGCGTCGAGGCTCCGCCCGAAAACCGCATAAACCATCGCCAGGAAATAGGGATAGAGCGGCGCCTGGAAGAAGACCTGCGAGCCCAGCCAGTCGCCGGCCGCGATCTCCTGGGCCCAGCGGTCGTACTCCTGGCTGTCCATCACCAGCCCGGAGAAGAACGGCTCCCCCCGCACTGCCCCCCAATGGGCGAGGCGCAGGGCCAGGGCGAGGCCCAGCACCACCCACAGCAGGAGGCGCCGGGATCGCCGGGGAGGAGCGGAGCCGGGGTCGGTCATCGGTGCGATTACTGTCTCACAGATCCCGCGGGGAGGTGCTACCATCGATGTCCAGCAAACGAAAGGACCATCCATGCCTGCGATCGAGTTCACCGGGAACTACGAAGACCTTTCCACGGACAAGGGTTATCAATTCAAGTTCTATTGCGAGAAGTGCGGCAACGGTTACATGTCCACGTTCCAGACTTCGAAGCTGGGCATGGCCAACTCGGCCCTGCAGGCGGCGGGAAACCTCTTCGGCGGCCTCTTCGGGCGCGCCGCGGCCGGCGCCTATGAGATCCAGCGCGTGGTCGGCGGACCGGCCCACGACAACGCGCTCAAGGAGGCGGTCGAGGAGATCCGTCCCCTCTTCAAGCAGTGCACCCGCTGCGGCAACTGGGTCTGCGAGCCGATCTGCTACAACAAGAAAGCCGGGCTGTGCGAGTCCTGCGCCCCGGACCTCGACGAGGAGATCGCCGCCGCCCAGGCCGAGGCCGCCCGCATGCAGGCCTTCGAAAAGGCCCAGACCGTCGATTGGATGAAGGGGAAGAACGTCGCCAACGTCACTGGCGCCGTCTGCCGCTCCTGCAACGCCAAGCTCCAGGCCGGCACCAAGTTCTGCGGCGAATGCGGCACGCCAACC
>DATAHG010000531.1:0-2889 GCA_036263295.1 Thermoanaerobaculia bacterium
ATTGTCCCTTTACTAAATGCCGCTGCGCGGAAACCCGCCAGGTACTCCCACTCTCCACCGCCACGCCGTGAGGCTCGACGTGGCGGTCGTGAAGGCGTCTTATCAACCGTGCGATCCGCCGCCCGCGTCCACGAAGATCCGTCCCTCTCCGGTGCCTTCGATCTTCCCGATGATCGCCGCGGCGGGCACTCCGGCGGTGCGGAGGCTGGCGGTCACCTCTTCCGCCAGGGCTGCGGGAACGGCGGCAAGCAGGCCGCCCGAGGTCTGGGCGTCGCTGAGGAGGAGCTGCTCTTCCTTGGGCAGATCCGGCGCGAAGGTCACCCAGTCCCGCAGGAATCGCCAGTTGGCGTGGGTGCCGCCGGGGGCGATGCCGGCCTGGACGTACTGCCGCGCCGCCGGCAGGACCGGGACGCTTCCGGCCCAGATGCGGGCCGTCACCCCGCTGGCCGCGGTCATGTTCCTCAAATGTCCGAGCAGGCCGAAGCCGGTCACGTCGGTCAGGGCGTGGACCTCGAAGCCGCCGAGGACCTCGGCGGCGCCGCGGTTGAGGGTGGTCATGAGGGCGAGCGCCTCGCCGATCGCGCCGAGCCGGTCTTCGCCGTTTTTCGCCGCCGTGGTGATCACGCCCAATCCGATCGGTTTGGTCAGGATCAGTACGTCCCCGGGCCGCGCGCCCGCGTTGGTCAGCACCCGGTCGGGATGGACCGTGCCGGTGACGGCGAGGCCGAAGATGGGCTCCTCGGATTTTATGGTGTGGCCGCCGACGACCGCGATGCCGGCCTCGGCGGCCTTGTCCGCCGCGCCGCGCAGGATCTCCGCCAGGACCTCGACCGGCAGCTTGTCGTCGGGGAACCCGACGAGGCTCAGGGCGGCGACCGGTCGGCCTCCCATGGCATAGACGTCGCTCAGCGCGTTGGCCGCGGCCACCGCTCCGAAGTCATAGGGCCGGTCGACGATCGGCGTGAAGAAGTCGGTGGTCAGCACCAGCGCCAGGTCGTCGGTGAGCTTGTAGACCGCGGCGTCGTCGGCGGTGCTGTTGCCGACCAGCACCCGGGGGTCGAGGATCGGCGGCAGGGTGCCGAGCAACGGCAGGAGATAGCCCGGCGGTTGCTTGGCCGCGCAGCCGGCCCGTTTGGCGAGCTGGGTCAGCCGGACGGCGGTATCAGCGCCGCCCGGCAAGGTGGAGGTCTCGGCGGAGCTCAAGCGGTCACTTCCGCGCCAGCGCGGCCTCGACCGCGCTGACGACCTCCGGAGAGTCGGGGGTGACCTGGGGCGCGAAGCGGGCGATCACCTTGCCGTTGCGATCGACCAGGAACTTCTCGAAATTCCAGCGGATCTCCCCGTCGAACCCGGGGTTGGTCGCCGGCTCGGTCAGGAAGTGATAGAGCGGCGCCTGGTCGTCCCCCTTGACCGAGATCTTGGAGAACATGTCGAACTGGACGCCGTAGTTGCGGAGGCAGAACTCGCCGATCTCGGCGTTGGTGCCGGGCTCCTGCTGGCCGAAGTTGTTGGCCGGAAAGCCGAGGATGCTCAGGCCCTGGCCGTGATACTTCTCGTGCAGCGCTTCCAGGGCCTTGTACTGCGGCGTGAGGCCGCACTTGCTGGCCGTATTGACGATCATCACGACGTTGCCGCGGTAGCGGTTGAGATCGACCTCCTGGCCGGTCAGGGTCGCCATTTTGAAATCGAGAGCGGAAGACATCGGCTTTTTGGCCTCCTGCGGCTTGGCGTCCGCGGCGTGAGCGGGCCCGGTCCACAGACTCAGGGCCACGATGCTTGCGAGGGGAAGGATTCTGGCGAAAGACATCCTGCGAGACATGCTCGCCTCCTTGGAAACGGGGTGGGGTACGGAACCCGTGGGCCTGGCGGAGCCGGCCGTGCGGGCACCGGGCATTATAGCGGGGGCTTGTGGGCGACCCGATCCCGTCCGAGTTGGAAAGATCGATCTTTCGTTTCCCGCGTGCCGCGCACGCACCGTATCTCCTCTGGAATCTGGGGTTTCCAGGCGACGGCGCCGTCCCTCTCGATTTGGGGCCTTGCGCTCCTGGCGTCAACCTGCCCGCGGAAGAGCCGGAGCTTCCTCTGTTGATGCGCAAGCTTCCCTGGACCTCCGGAAGTTTCTCCAGGCCCACGGCAAGCATCTCTGGTTCCTTGGGAGCTTCCAACGTCCTGCCGGAAGCTTCTCCGGCGTAACGGAAGCTTCCGGCGTTCTGTTGCAAGCCTCTCTGTTTCGATGGGACCTTCTTCTGGACCGGCGGAAGCTTCCTTTTTCAGCGGGAAGCTTCATCTACGCCGCTGGAACCTTCGGCTCAAACGATAATGCAGCTTCCATCCCAGTCGCATACGCCTTTGCACGCCTTGTCACACTCGGCTCTGCAATTACAGGAGGTGCCGGAACACGGTACGATAAAGTCGGGGTCGCTGTAGCAGTAGTACTCATACTCGCCTGCTGACTTGGTATAGGCAACGCTCCCACCGCCCTTATGTTTCGGCGCGGCGGACAGAAGCGTCGTGGTCAGGGCGAAAATAATGAGACAAAGCCGGGCGATTTTCATCAGGCAGTCCTCCTTTGGCTTCGAGGGGCAAGAGCGCCTCTCTCTCCATATACATGTGCTTGGAGCGTGAAGATGGGGACGCGCCGATAGCTGGGTGGAATCGATCAGCTTACCTCTTGTTATTTAGCGAATACCGCACATTTTCGCTTCGATCAGGTGAGCCCGCCCAGTCGTAGGGGTGCCAGCCGAGTCTCCAGGAGGCCGGCGGGCGATCTCCCCGGCTCCCGGGGAAGAGCCCGCCTCAAAAATCCAGGCGCCCCGCGCCGGGGGCATCGTCTCTGCCTGCCAGGTCGTGGGGGAGCCCCCGCGCCCGGCCGAGAGAGGCGGCGACCTC
>DATAHG010000532.1:0-5807 GCA_036263295.1 Thermoanaerobaculia bacterium
GAGCTGTTCCTCGCCGACGACGCCGAGGTCGCCGCTCTGCGCGCCTGAGACCTGGAGGAGACCGCCCCGATGCCCGAGCCCGCCTGGATCGAGACCTTCCTCGCCGCCGAACCCGAAGAGCGCCTCCGCCTCGCCCGCGACGAGGCGCATGCCGACGAGCTCCGCGGCTATTTCGGCGCCGCGGCCTACGACGACTACCGCAAGCTCGCCGGCCAGCTCGACGAGGCGCACCTGAGCCTGCGGGCGCCCAAGAACCTGATCTTCGTGCCCGGCGTCATGGGCAGCGCTCTCAAGAGCGACTCGCTCGACAGCATCTGGTGGGTCGATCCGCGCACCCGCAACCACCTGAACGACCTGCGTCTCTCGGCTGACGGCACCGCGGACGCCAACCCCGATTACAAGGTGGCGGCCTGCTCGCTCGACCCCTCCTATGAGCCGTTCCTGCTCGCGGTCCTCCAGCGCGAGGACTTCGGCCACCAGACTTTCCCGTACGACTGGCGCAAGTCCCCGCTGCACAGCGCCGCCGCCCTGCGCGACCTGGTCGTCCGGCTCCACGCCGAAAACAAAGGCGAGCCGGTCCACATCGTGGCCCACAGCCTGGGCGGGCTGATCACCCGGACCGCCCTGATGGAGCACGGGGACGAGATCTTCCCCCGCCTCGGAAGAATCGTCTTTGTCGCGACACCCCACTACGGCTCGCCGGCCATCGCCGGCTATCTCAAGAACCACCTCTGGGGCTGGGACATCCTGGCCGTGCTCGGCCGCTACCTGGACCGCGACACCTTCCGGTCGCTGTGGGGGGTGCTCAACCTCCTGCCGGCGCCGCGCGGGATCTATCCCGGCACCCGGCCGGACGATCCGAGCCCCTGGAAGTCGCCCGACTGGGGCGACCCGTATGTCCACCCCTGCGTCAACTTCGACCTCTACCAGGCCGAAGCTTGGGATCTCGGCCTGACCGACGCCCAGACCGCCGAGCTGCAGGCCGCGCTCGACGGCGCAAGGCGCCTGTTCGAGCGTCTGGACGCCTTCCACCGCGGCCTCGCGCCCGACGTGCGGCGGCAGATGCTGGTGATCGCCGGGGTCGGCTACCAGTCCCTCTTCCGCCTCACCCATAAGAAAAGCCTTCTCTGGAAGGACTGGCAGAAGGAGACCGGCCGGATCGAGGGGGATCCCCACCGCGACGGCGACGGCCGCGTGACGGTCGCCTCGGCCGCCCTGCACGGGGTCGAGATCCGCTACGCCAAGGGGGTCCACGGCGGCATGACCAACATTCCGGCGGTCTACGAGGACGTCTTCCGCTGGCTCAACGACAAGCCGCTCCAGCTCCCGGACACCCCGGAGGGCGCCCTCAGCCAGCATCTCGCCCCCGGCGATGGCGAGAGCGCCGCGCCGAGCCTCGACGGCTCGGCGCGCGCGAGCCACTTCTCCGACGACCCGGGCTACTGGAACCTGGCCGACCCCGATCCGGCGGCGCTCGACGCGCTCGACGCCCGGCTCGTCCAGGAACAGCTCCCGGAATTCATTCAGGCGAGATTGCTGTAGGAGGGGCCTTGGACTAGGGCCGGCCCGCCCCGGTCTGCCCGCGCCGGCGTCCCGCGGTCCCCTCGATCGAGGCGACGAAGAAGACCGGGTCCGAGGAGAGATCGGGGATCAGCTCCGTCTCTCCGAGCAGGGGGGTGATGGCCAGAGTCGAGACGTTGCCCGGCAGGCGGACCGTCACGAGCCCGCCGTTCGCGCCCGGCATGTCCTTGTAGAAACGCCCGTTGACGAAAATCCGCACCGCCTCGAAAGCGCCGCTGCCGTACTGGTCCGGCCCCTGGGTGAAGCCGCTCAGGGTGATCCGGGTGGGATGGAAGAGCGGCGAGAACTGGAAGACGAGCCCCTCGTGCATCGAGAGCCCCTCTTCGGGGTAGGACAGCGAGATCTCGTCCGACAGCACCCCAAGGCCCACCTCGCCGGGGCGGTCCGGGGGCACCAGGGTGACGGTCAGGGCGGCGTTTTCCGCGCCGCGCGCGAACTGCCCTTCCTGGGTCAGCAGGCCGGCCTGGATCTGGAGCGGGACGCCCCCGGCCACGTAGGTCGCGCTCGCCGGGCCGGCGAGCGCCGAAGCCGCGGCGGGGGTACGGAAGTCATAGGTCACGGTGGCGGCGCTGGCAGGCGCCGTAACGGACAGACAGACGGAGACCAGGGAGAGACTGAGGAAACAACTCTTGGCTTGCACGACGGCCCTCCTTACTGCTGACGACAGAGCGACTGAGGGCTTCGGCAGCCGTGCCGTCTCGGGAGAGATCCTCGGCTTTGCGCCGCCACCTCGCGATGGCGTTGCCTTTGTCGGGCCCGCGGGGATCTTTGTTCAAGATCCCTGCCAGATCAGGTGGAGCCGACCACCAGGGCGATCAGTGCCGCCACTGTGCGGTGGCGCTCGATCGGGTGGCGCAGGGGGAGGTCGAGCCGCACCTCGTAGCGGTTGCGCCGCCCCTCCTTGGAAATCGTGAGGTACCCCTCCGCCTCCAGGTCGTGGATGATCCTCTGCACCGCCCGCTCGGTGATGCCCACCCGGTCCGCCACGTCGCGGATGCGCACCTCCGGGTCGGCCGCCACACAGAACAGCACGTGCGCGTGATTCGTCAGGAAGGTCCAGCCCGCATCCGTCAGCGGATTGGGCGCCAGGGTGTCTTCTGCGGTTTCGTGAGCCATACCCGGCCAATACTATGACGAACCGTGGCGGGCGGAGAGACTCAGGAGCCTTGCGTCGCCCCTCTCGCCTCGAAAACCAGCCGGCCGGGGGCGCCGGTGCCGCCGGAGGAGTACGAGAGCACCAGGCGGTCCCCCTCCATGGCGTAGCGGATCACCCGGTTGAGCGCGTCCAGGAAGACCCGCTCCCCCTGCATGATGGTGCCGGGGCAGAGCTTCTTGGTGGCGCTCACCATGCCGACCTGGATGGCTCCGGGGGTCGGATAGGTGGCGCTGGCCCGGTAGTTGTTGCAACCGGCCGAGCCCGCGATCCCATCGGCCTCGAATTCGGCGGTGATCGGCGGGTCCACCGGCGCGGTCTCCGAGCTGATCTCGACCAGGACCCAGGTCTTCCCTTCCAGCACGGCGGGCCCCCTTTCGTCCGCGGCGCCGTCCGTCGCCGCCATGGCGGCACAGCCGGATCCCGCCGCCAGAGCAGCGACCAGTCCCAGGGCGCCCAGCCATCTTTTTCCGTATTTCCGGCGCGAATCGCTCATCCCGCACCTCCTCTCAGGATCCAGAGGCTTTGGCGGCTGGAATCCGGGTGAGCTGAATGACCAGGCGCAAAGCCTCGTTGACCGCCTGTTCATCCGGAAATGCCGCCGCCACATCCGGTTGCAACAGGACCAGATTCGTGCCGGATCTATAGCGCTCCGCATACTTGCCCCGCACTCCGCCTTCAAGCAACGAAGTCAGGTCGTACTCTGGGCGAAGCTCGTCATCCATCTCTTCATCTCGCGTCTCGTTCTTCATAGGCTTTTCTTTCGGAGCGAGTCAGCTCGCGGGCACTGATGATACGAAACCGGCCGCCCCGTTCTGCATGAGACACCATCAAAACACGTTGGCGGGCGGATCTGCCGACCGTAATGAAACGTTCCTCGTCTGCGGAGTGGTCAGGATCGGGAACGGTAATGCCCAAAGGATCGCCGAGCGCGGTGGCGGCTTCTTCGAAAGGGACTTTGTGCTTCCTGAGATTCTTGGCAGCCTTGCCGGAGTCCCATTCGAATTCCACTCGACTAGCCTAGTCCCTTTCGACCTGGCGAGTCCATGCAGCCGCTCCCTTAAGGCTGCGAGTCTGAAAGCCCCCGCGTCAGCGCCGCTGGGGCGGCAGTAGCGACGGCAGTCAGCTCGGAGCCGGTCCGCAGGTCGAGGGTACCCTGGACGGCGCCCGTTTCGATCTTGAAGGGGGCGAAGGCGGCGGACAGCCACAGCGGCTCGCAGTCGCCGTCATCGCAGGCGCCCGGCTGAACGATCTGGGCGAAGCCCACGATCTTGGCCGAGCTGGCACCGACCGCAGGGATCGCGATCTCCTCGGTCCAGGAGCGCTCCGTGTGCGGCGGCAGGTCGATGCGCACCTCGCAGGAAGGCTCGGTGGCGTCCTGCTTCGCGACGGTGAAGGCATAGTGACGATCGAGTCCCCAGAGGTGGACGACCCGGCCCGGAGAGAGGCAGGCCTGGACCGTCTGGTCGCTGTTGTTGTGGAGAGTGAACCGCAAAGGGAGCCGCTGCCCGCCCGGGGCCGCCGTGGCGGCCGGCTGGATGGTCAGCTCCAGGGCCTTGAAGGCTTTCGAATCGGCCGAAGCGGGGGCCGCGGCGAGCGTAGCGACCAGAGCGGCCGAGAGGCAGGCGGTGAAAATCCAGTTATTGTTCATCTCAGCACCTCATCAAATCCCGCCCTGTGGGCACACGTGGAGCAGGGCGTAGAGGATTCCGGATCACTTCCGGGAATCTCGATCTCGCCGGGGCCTGCACTGGCTGCCCCAAGTTGGCGACAATCTGGACTAAAGCAAGGGATGTGCCACCAAGTCTGAAAAAAAGTTGTTCCAGACGCCGGATTGCTCTGTCCAAAGCTTGTGAACCGTAACGGAGCGGCCTGCTGGACTGAGCCGCTCCCCTTGCAAGCTTTCGAAAGGAGCACTCACCATGGCTCGGAAAACCCTCTCCCGTCTCGCTCTCGCCTCCGCCCTGATCCTCCCCCTTGGAACCCTCGCCTGTTCGGAAGGGCAGAGCCCCACCGAGCCCGCCTTCGACCTCGAGGCCCAGGCCGCTCCTTCGAGCACCCTCTCCTCGGCGACCGGCGACAGCCGCCGCGGCGGCCGGACCACGACGGCCGACGACAACAACAACAACCGCCGGGGCCGCGGCGGCCGGCGAAATGATGATGTGGGTGGGGACGACGACAACCAGCGCCAGGGCGGCCGCAACCAGCGCCCGCGCAACCCCGCCGCTCAGGGTCAGGAGGCCGAGGGCACCGTGGCCCGGGTGGACGGCGGCACCCTCGTCCTGACCAGCGGGCAGGCGATCGCGGTCAACGCCCAGACCCGCTGGGACGCGCGCGGCGATCTGCTCTCCCTCGGCGAGGTCGCGAACGCCGTGCAGGCGGGCCAGAATCCGCGCGCCGAGGCGCGAGGCACCCGCCAGGCCAACGGCACGATCCTGGCCCAGGTCATCAAGGCCGAAGTCGACCGCTAGTTCACCTTCAGGTAGATGCTCTGCCCCACATTGGCAGCCGTGGCCCGGATGTTCACCGTGTACGCCGACGAGATATCGGCCGTGTGCACGGTGAACGTCCCGGTCGTGGACCCCGCCGGAATGACCAGCGTCGAAACCGCGGGCCAGGCGACCGAAGAGGCGGTCGTGGTCAGGCTGACCGCGACATCCCCCGGCGCCGCCGCGCACTCCAGGGTCACCGTCCCGGCCACGTCGGCCGGCCCGACCACCGGGTTGGGAGTCAGGGCCAGGGACGCCACCCCGATCGGCCGCACCGTCAGGCTCGCGCTCCCGCTCGTCCCACCATAAGCCGCTGTCACCGTGCCCGTGGAGGTGGTGGTGACCGTCGGTCCCGAAACCGTGAAATTGACCGCGGTAGCGCCGGCCGGCACCGTGACGCTCGACGGCATGATCGCCGCCGGATTCGTATTCGTGATCGCTACAACCGCCCCGCCGGCCGGGGCCTTGGCGTTGAGGGTCACCCGCCCGGTCGAAGTCCGGCAGCCGCCCGGAATCGAGCCGGTCGAAAGCGTGAAGCTCAGGACGGACGGCGGCTGCACGGTGAGAGCGGCGGTGCGGGTCAC
>DATAHG010000533.1:0-5412 GCA_036263295.1 Thermoanaerobaculia bacterium
CCTTGAGACCGGTGTTCCCCAGGTTCCTGTATTGCACCCTGTGCTCTCTCCCTTCCCAATTGAGCGGCGGCCCCGCGGGACCGCCGGATGGCTCCCGATTATGGTCTGAAATGGGGCCGGTCAGGCCGTCGGCAGGGCCTCGGCGAAGCCGGGCCGGGAGGGCGAGGCGAGCGTCTGGGGGAAGGGGGAGCGCCAGCGCGTCAGGCACTCGTCGGACGGCACCGGACGCCCGAAGAGGTAGCCCTGCAGCTCGTCGCACCCCTTCTCGCGGAGGATGCCCCACTGCTCCTGCTCCTCGACCCCCTCGGCCACCACCGCGATCTCCAGCGAGTGGGCGAGGGCGATGATCGCCGCCGCCACCTCGACGCTGCCGCGGTTGGTGGTCAGGGAGCTGACGAACGAGCGGTCGATCTTCAGGGTGTCGATGGGGAAGTCGGTCAGGTAGCTGAGGGACGAATAGCCGGTGCCGAAGTCGTCGATCGACAGACGGACGCCGAGGTCCTTGAGGCCGCGCAGGACCGCCAGGGTGGCGCCGGCGTTCTCCATGGCGAGGGTCTCGGTGATCTCGAGCTCCAGGGCCGGGGCGGCGATGCCGGTTTCGGCCAGGGTCTTGCGGACGTGCTCCAGCAGGCCGGGGTGCTGGAAGGTGCGGGCGGAGAGGTTCACCGCCACCCGCAGCCCTCCGGCGTCCGCGCCCCCGCCGGCGTGCCACGATGCCACCTCCCGGCAGGCGGCGCGCAGGACCCAGAAGTCGATCGAGGACGACAGGCCGGAGGCTTCGGCGAGCCCGAGGAAGCCGCCGGGCGCCAGGAGCCCGCGTTGCGGGTGCTGCCAGCGCAGCAGGGCCTCGAAGCCGCACACCCGGGCGCTGCCGGCCCCGACCACCGGCTGGTAGTGGAGCACCATCTCGCCGTTTTCGACCGCCTTGCGCAGGTCGTTCTCCAGGGCCAGGCGGTCGAGGGTGTCCTCATCCATGCTCGGGGCGTAGATCTGGTGCCGGTCGCGGCCCTGCTCCTTGGCGCGGTGCATGGCGACGTCCGCCTTCTTGAGCAGATCTTCGGCCTCGTCTCCGTCCTCCGGGAAACGGCTGACGCCGAGGCTCGCGGTCATGTAGATCTCGCGCGTCTGGATCGAGAAGGGGCGGCGGATCACGGCGAGCAGGCGCTCGGCGATGTGCTGGACCTCCACGTCGCCATCGACCGCCGGGATGAGGATCGCGAACTCGTCGGCGGCCACCCGGGCGAGGGTGTCGGTCGAGCGCAGGCATCCCTGAAGGCGTTGGGCGATGATCTGGACCAACTCGTCGCCGGAGCCGTGGCCGAGCGAGTCGTTGATCATCTTGAAGCGGTCGAGGTCGAGGAAGAGCACGGCCAGGCGGCCGCGGCGCCGGCCGGCCCGCCGCAAGGCCATCGCGAGGTGCTGGAGCAGCCGGTTGCGGTTCGGCAGATCGGTCAACGAGTCGTGGAACGCCAGGTGCTCGATGCGCGCCGAGGCGGTGAGGAGGCGCGCGCGCTCCTCCTCCAGCAGCCAGATCACCATCCCGAGCCCCATGATCGCGAGGAACAGGAAGTCGAACGGCGCCAGGTACATCGCGAACGGCGACGAGGCCGGGTGCTGGGCCCAGACCAGGATGAGGACGAGATAGGGGATCTGTTGCAGCCCGTAGAGGAGTGCCGAGACCGCGACGATCCGCCGGCCGAGGCCGGACACGCCGCGGCTCGCCCGCAGCAGGCCGTAGCTCGCGCCGAGGAAGGCGATGGCCAGGAAGAGGGGGCGCACGCCGACCCGCATGACGAGCCGGGCCGCCGGCGACACCGCGATCGAGCCGATCACAGAGACCACCGCCAGGGCGGCCAGGGTGCCGAGGATGGCATGCCGCTTCCGCCGCTCCAGGCGGGTGTCGGTCACCACCTCGTAGGTCCCGAGGAGGAGCCAGCCGACCTGCCAGTAGGCGGCGATCAGGGAGAGGCCGGAGACCGCGATGCGCAGGGGGGAGGCGGGCGACATCCGGGAGAGGGCCAGGGCCGCCCCGGACAGGACTTCATAGGCACACAGCGCCCACCAGCTCCGGGACCAGGTCCGGAGATAGTCGCGGCCGTAAAGCCGGTAGAAGCGGGCGAGCACCAGAGCCAGGACCACGGCGGCCACGGCCTGGGCAAGCTGGCTCGCGAACAACACGAGCGGTCTGTCGATCATAAAGATCAGTTTATTTTGAACTGTAGAGACGAAGCTTACCATCCCGAAGGAGGAACCGCATCCCCCCCCGGGGCTCAGCGCAGCAGAAGGAAGGCCGCGGCGGCGGCGAGCAGCAAGAGGACGCCGGCCGCGATCAGCCAGCGCCGTTTCCCCCCTTCCGGCGCGGGGGCGAGGAGCTTCGAGCCCGCCGCGGTGATGCCGCGGATTTCCGAGATCACCCGCAGGTTGAGGGCCTCCTCCAGGCGGGTCAGCTCCTCCAGCAGGTCGATCGCGGTGGCGTAGCGCTGCAGCGGGTTGCGGGCGAGACACTTCATGACCAGGGTGTCCGCCTGCGGCGGCAGGTCGGGGTTGAGCTGGCTCGGCAGGGCGAACTTGCCGCTCGGCGCCCGGCCGGTGAGCATCTCGTGGAACATCACCCCGGCGGCGTAGAGGTCGGCCCGGTGGTCGGGCTCGCCCAGGGGGGAGGCCTGGCTGTCCACCACCTCGGGGGCGAGATAGGGGAGGGCTCCGAGCACGATCGAGCCGGTGTTGAGCGTGCCGGTGGTGCCCAGGCTCTCCACCCGGCCGAGGCCGAAGTCGGCCAGCTTGACCACCGAGAGGTCGGGCGAGACGAAGACGTCGCGCGGCTTGAGGTAGCGGTTCACCACCCCGTGCTGGTGGGCGTGGGCGAGGCCGCGGCAGATCCCGCGGAAGACCAGGCAGGCCTCCGGCACCTTGAGGCGGCGCTCGCGCAGCAGGAGATCGAGCGGCCGTCCTTCGAGGAACTCCATGGCGACATAGGGCCACTCTCCCTCCTGGCCGACCGCCAGAACCTGGACCAGGTTGGGGTGATGGAGCTGCCGCAGGGTCTCGGCGTCGCGCCGGAAGCGGTCGAAGGCGGCGGCGCTCTCCGTCAGCCGGGGCGACAGGAGCCGCACCGCCACCGGCCGGTTGCGGTCCGGTCCCGCCGCCTTGTAGGTGGTCACCGACCCGACCCTCCCGAGAGCCTCGAGGAGCCGGTAGGGGCCGACCTGCGAGGGGGTGTCAGACCCGGGCATCGCTCTCGAAGACCATCACGGTGTCGCCGACCGCGATGCGGTCGAGCGGCCGGAGCGCGGCGTTGGAGATGGACTGGCCGTTGACGCGGGTGCCGAAGCTGCTGCCGAGGTCCGTGAGCACATATCCTCCCTCCGTCCAATCGATGCGGAGATGCTCTTTGCTGGCGTTGCCGTCCGTCAGGGGAAAGCTGCAGGTGCGCGAGCGCCCGACCGTGACCGGCTGGCCGTCGAGGACGAAGGTCTGGCCGCGCTCCGGCCCGTCGATGACGAAGAGGGCGGCGCGGGGGGACGCCACGGCTCCGGCCTCCGGTCTACGCTCGCGCGGCGCCAGCTCGATCCGCCGCACCGGGTAGGGCATGGCGATGCCCTCCTTGTGCAGCTCCTCCCAGATCCGCCCCCGCAGGTCGCTCGCGATGCGCGGCGCCTGCGCCATGTCCTCGGTCCAGACCCGCAGCTCGTACTGGACGGCGCTCTCGCCGAACGAGAGCAGGAAGACCTCGGGCGTGGGTTTGTCGAGGGCGCCCTGGACGCCGCTCACCGCCTCCAGCAGGGCGCGCCGCACCCGGTACGGAGCCGCCTTGAACTCGGCCCCGACGTAGATGCGCTCCATGTGGAGCGGATGGGGGTAGTAGTAGTTGAGGACCTTCTCGTCGGCGATCTTGCCGTTCGGCAGGACGAGGTTGTCGTTGTCGCGGGTGCGCAGGTGGGTGGTGCGCCAGGTGATGGCGACGACCCGCCCCTCGTGCTCGCCGACGCGGATCCAGTCGTTGATGCGGAACGGCTTTTCGACGCTGATGACCAGGCCGGCGAAGAAGTTGCCGAGGATCGGCTGAAGCGCCAGGCCGAGCACCAGGGAGGTGACGGCGCTGGTCGCGAGCAGCGGGGCGAGGTTCAGCTCCGGGAAGGAGAGCCGCAGGGTGACCAGGGCCGCCGCCAGATAGATGACCGCCATGATCGCCGCGGGCAGCAGCGGCGGCAGCCGGACCCCCTTCTTGCCGCTCCAGTGGATGTCGAACAGGAAGATGCCGAGCAGCCGCAGGACGATCACGAACCCGAGGAAGACCAGGAGCCAGGTGAGGGCCCGGGAGAGCACCTTGTCGAGCTCGGCGTCGCCGGGGTGGAGCAGCCGGAAGATCTCCAGCGCCCCGGCCGCCGCCGCCACGTAGAGGGCGAAGGCGAACTGGCGGACGAAGAAGAACCGCCGCTGCAGCGTGACGACCAGGGCCACGAGCAGGCAGAAGGCGCCGACGCTACCCAGCAGGGCGAGGGTCAGGCGCATGGGAGGTGGGCCTCGGGGCTCAGGTTCGCAGTTCTGGCAGGCACGGGTCTACCAGGGTACTCGGCGAAGGTCCGCAATATGATCGAAGTGGGTATCGCGGCTGACGACCGGCTGCTGATACTGCCTGGCCAGCGCGGCGATCCAGATATCGTTGCCTGGGATAGGCCGGCCTTTGCGACGCAACTCTTGCCTCACCTCAGAATAGATCTCGGCTGTCGTCTCATCGACCGGCAGGACGATGGATTCTCGCAGGAGAGCATCCAGGAGGCTCTGCAGATAAGCACGATGACGCGATTCAAGGAGACCGAAGCGATACTCGCCGATCACGATCACGGGCAGGTGGTGGCGTGGGTCTCCGGCCAGCACCTCTCCCAGAGAAAGGTCACCGGCCAGGAGAGAGGATACGGCGTTGGTGTCGAGGATCACCGCCAGTCATCCGGCTCGATCTGCTCGAACTCCTCAGCGATGATCGCGTCGACCGGGTCCACCTGCTCCCGGGTAGCTTTTCCAAACACACTCCGCCACCCCCGGACCGAGCCTTCCGCCGTCTGACGCTCCAGGTGGGCATGCAGCGCGTCGGTGAAAAAGTCTTTCAGACTCTCGCCGCGCAGAGCCGCAGTGGCCTTACTCCTTCTGAAAAGCTCGTCTGGAATCTCCAATGTGGTCTTCACCGGCCCACCTTCCCATACTTATGGGCGACCGTCAAGCGAGACACGGCAGCCGCCTTCTCGCGTTAAGATTCCTCCCCAGTTTCATCCCCCTACCGTCGAACGCCCCTTCGGGCCAAGAGGAGATTCCCAATGAGAAGAGCTGGTTCCACGGCCGCCCTGTTGCTGGCCCTGTTGACCGTCCCCGCCGTGCTGGCCGCCCAGGATGCCAAGGCTCAGGCCCAGTCCGAGC
>DATAHG010000534.1:0-4037 GCA_036263295.1 Thermoanaerobaculia bacterium
CCGAGCACGGTCTGGGGTGTCACCGGAATGCGGTAGAACTGGCATAGCTCGGCCACCACCTTCGCCATCGTGGTCCACTGCACCTCCAGCAGCGGGAACTGCCCGGGCGAGAAGGGCCTCTCCTTGACGTCGTCGCCACCCATGGCGCACATGGAAACGCCGATCGAGCCGGTGTTGACACCCAGGGTGTGAGCGGCGTACTTGCCGTCGGCCGTAGAGACGTTGTCGGCGATCGAGTTCACGCCTCGCACCAGCTTGCCGTCTTTCTCGATCAGGATGTGATAGTGCATCTTGTCGAGGTCGCTGGCGCGGTACCTTCCACCCGTCCAATGGCAGATCACGCGCTTCATCGCGACGTTGGGCATCCAATCCTTCTTGACCAAAGGCATGATTTCGGTCCTCCTGATCTCTATGACGGACGTTGAGAGACGATTCGCCCTTTTAGAATATCAGTTAGCAGGTTGCTGGCGCTCTGGCTCCAGGACGAGCTTCTGTTTCGCTCCGCCCTCGACCTTTTCCCGGCTGTAGAGCAAGGGGAAATAGCGCCCCTCGCTCCAGAGCGGGAGCAGGTCTGCGTAGTGCGGGCTGCCCGGCTGCCCCGACTGCCCGGGCACGCTGGTGCCGACCGAGCGGTCCCAGTCGGCGACGTCGAGGATCTCCCGGAAGGTGGCGCCGTGGACCTGGGTGAAGCCCGGGCCGGCCGTGGCGTTCACCGTGTTGCCGTCGCCGCCGCGCTCCACCTCGGGCAGATCGAGCACGGCTTTGCGGGCGTCGTCCGTGGCGAGCGGATGGCGGAAGAGGGCGTGGTGGAGTGTCCCCCAGCGCCACCTGGCGGGGTCGGGGCCGAGCTTCTTGGTGGTTTCGGCCACGGCGTCGCGCAGGCTCGACATCAGAACGGCGTCGCGGCCGGCCTTGGGGTCTTTCCCGAACCAGCGCTCGGTCGGCCACTGGAGCACCTCCAGGAGCTTGTTGAGCGAGATCTGCGGCCCGACGAGAGGCCAGACTTTCTCCGGGATCTGGGGCTGGAACACCGCGGGACGGAGCTTGTCGAGCCAGATCTCATAGAGGGCGGCCGGGGCGGAGTCCTTGCCCATCACCCGGTCCCATTTCATCAGCAGGTCGACATAGGGTTGGAGATCCGCGTCGACGCTCTTGAGCTGGAGGAGAAGGCCGGTGATCCGGCGGGCCGGGATCGAAGCCTCGTCGTGTTGCAGGCGCTCGAAGTCCGCCACGGTGAACCGCTTGCCCGGCGACCGCAGCGCTTCGACGATGCGCTGGAAGCGGAACGCCGTCCCCCACTCGTAGCCCAGCTCGTGCGCATAGCCCGGCGGCAGGATGTTGTGGTTGGCGGTGGCGAGAAAGCCGTTCGCCGGGTTGTAGGAGCGCGGCAGGTCGGCGAGGGGGAGGAATCCCTGCCATTCGTACTTGCCCTCGGCGCCGGGCACCGGGATCAGGCCGGACCACCCCTTGCGCACCGGCGCCTTCCCGGCGGCCACCCAGCCGATGTTGCCGTCCACGTCGGCGTAGACGAGGTTCTCGGACGGCACCGTCCAGCGCTCCAGCGCCTTCAGGAACTCGTCCCAGTTGCGCGCCCGGTTGAGGGACAGCGAGGCGAGATAGCCGGCGGTGCCGGGCTCGCTCCCGACCCAGCGCAGGGCGTAGGCGCGATGGCGCTCCTTGTCCTCGTAGATCACCGGGCCGTGGACGGTGAACTTGAGCTCCGTTTCGACCGGGTCTTTGCCCTTGACCGAGATCTTCTCGCGCTCGACCTTCATCGCCGTCCAGCGCCCCTGCCACTTGTACTCGTTGGGGTTTTCGGGGTTCACGTCCTCGACGTAGAGGTCCTGCTGGTCGATGCCGACCACGGTGAAGCCGAAGGCGACCCGGTCGTTGTGCCCGGCGGCGACGCCCGGCAGCCCGGGCTCGCCGGCGCCGATGACGTTCCAGCCCGGGCCGACGAGATGGACGAGGTAGCGCAGGCTCGGCACGGCGACGCCGCGGTGGGGGTCGTTGGCGAGGAGCGGCTTGCCGGTCGCCGACAGGCCGCCGCTCACCACCCAGTTGTTGCTGCCGTCGCGGGCGCCGAAGGTGACCGGGGCGAGGGCGGCCCTGGCGCCGGCCAGGATGGGCGCGTCGAAGCCGTCGAGGGTGAGCCCGGCGGGAATCTCCAGCGGGCGGTGCGGCTCGGTCTCGATCAGCTCGTCGACCAGGGCCGGCCCCTTGTCGGGACCTCCCTCGTGGGCGATGCGGGCACGGAGAACCTCGACCGCGGCGTTGCCCGTGAGGGGGTAGCCGGCCATGCGCGAGAGGCAGACCTCGGGCGTCCACGGCTCGGGCTCGATGCCGGTGAGCTGGAACTCGATCGGCAGGCGCTTCTTGTTCAGCTCGATGTAGGTGTTGATGCCGCGGACGAACGCCTCCAGGATCGGCTTCGTATCCGGGGCGTAGGCCGCGTACTCGGCCGCCATGTCGCCGCGATAGCGCAGGAGGCGGGCGAAGCGGTCGCGCTCGACGGCGTCCGGGCCGAGAATCTCGGCGAGCTCGCCCATGCCGGTGCGGCGCCAGACCTCCATCTGCCAGAGGCGGTCCTGGGCGGCGACGAAGCCCTGGGCGAAGAAGAGGTCGTCCTGGGTCTCGGCGTAGATGTGGGCGATGCCCCACTCGTCGCGCAGGACCGTGACCGGCTTCTGCAGCCCGGGCACCTGGAGACGGCCCGACGTCTGGGCGAGGGCGGCCTTGGCCTGAGCGGCGAGGGCGGCGCCAGGGTTCTCCTTGCCAGTCGCGGAAGGAGAGGGGCCGAGCAGGAGCGCGGCGCCGAGGACAAAGCCGAGGAGGGGAGCGGGCCGCTTCATGGCAGGGCCTTCTTGAGAAGGATGATCTGGCCGGCGTGATAGGCGCCATGCTGGGCCACGCCGTGGAGCATCGCGCGGTAGCTGACGCCGGTGCCGAGGGGCGGGTTGCGCTCGTCGCCGACCTTCTCGTCCCACCGCTCCAGGGGGAACGCCTCGGCCGCCCGCGCGAGGCTCTCATGGGCCTCGCCGAGGGACCCTAGGGCCTCCTGCCACGCCGCCTCATCAGCCCCCTGTGCCGGCCAGTCCCCTTGCGGAGGCGCCCCGGCCAGGGCACCGCCCAGCCGTCGCTCGACCTCGCCGGTCCATCCGGCCAGATGAAGGACGAGCTCCCAGATCGAATGAGCATCGGGGATCGGATGGGCGGCGGCCTGCTCGGCCGTGACCCCTTCGAGGACGGATTGGAGGCTGGGTCCATGCCAGGGATCCCCCTGCCAGGCCCGCCGGATCTGATCGGCGATGAAGTGGCTGTCGTTCATGGGGCGGTAGTCTAGCCCAAGGCGCGGCAGGGGATCTGAATCCTATCGCCACCCGTTATAATGGGGTGCGTGATACGCTCCTTCGCCGATCAAGGCACTGAAGACGTGTTCGATGGCGTGAGCAGCAAGGCGGCGCGCTCCGTATGCCCAACGGATCTGTGGGCGGTGGCGCGAAGGAAGTTGACCCAGATCAACCGGGTCCTCGATCTTGCCGATCTGGGCGTTCCTCCGGGAAATCGGCTCGAACGGCTGAAAGGGGATCGGGCTGGTCAGCACAGCATCCGCATCAACGATCAGTACCGGATCTGTTTCCGCTGGAAGGCAGGCTATGCCGACGAAGTCGAAATCACTGACTACCACTGAATCACAACCCTCGCGCAGGCTTCCCAAGAACCTGCCGCCAACTCATCCTGGTGAGATGCTTCTGGAGGAGTTCCTGAAGCCCCTGGGCATCAGCCAGTCGGCCTTTGCCATCCGCCTTGGGGTCTCATTCCCGCGCCTCAATGAGATCATCCGAGGGAAACGGTCTGTCACTCCGGATACCGCTCTTCGGTTGGCACGAGTGCTCGGGATGTCGGCGGACTTCTGGTTGGGGCTCCAGCAGGACTGGGACCTCTGGCATGCCATGCGGAGCGAGGATGCAGCAGAAATCGAGCGCCTCGAGCCTCTTCTGCGCCAAGCCTGAACCGTGCCGCATTGCCGTCCCACC
>DATAHG010000535.1:0-3183 GCA_036263295.1 Thermoanaerobaculia bacterium
TTGCTGCGCTGTTTCATCCAGCGTTCCATGCGGCGGGCCAGGGCGGCGTTTTCCTGCAGCGCCCGCACCGCGGCCCAGAGCGACCCTTCCAGCAGGTCCGACTGCTGGGCGAGCAGGCTTTCCGGGGAAAAGGCGTGCCCCGTCCGGCACCGGAAATGGACGACGTCGAGAACCTGGCTTTCCCAGAGAGCTCCCCCGCAATCCGGGCAGGTGAATCCCGAGGGGATTCCCGGCTCCCGGTCCGCCCCTCTCTCCAGCTCTTCTTTCTTGTCCATGTCGCCCTCCTTGCCTGGCGGCGGCTCGGCCGCCTCGACGCGAGGCTGGGCGAGATTCACCAGGAGAGGTGGAATTCCGGCGAGGGGCAGGGTGTAGTCGATGGCCACGTGGGCCGCCGCGGAGTTGGGCATGCCCGGGTAGTCGGCCTCGGCGGGGTCCTGGATGACCGCGATGCCGCCGTAGCTCTTGATCTCCGCCAGGCCGGCCGTGCCGTCGTCGAGGTTGCCGGTGAGCACCACCCCCACGACGCGGCTGCGGTAGTAGTACGCCGCCGTCCGGAACAGGATGTCGACGGCCGGCCGATGGCCGTTTTCGCTCGGCGCCCTGGAGAGCCCGATGTGGCCGTCCTCGATCACCAGGTGATGGTCCGGAGGAGCCACGTAGATCTGCCCGTGCCGGATCGGCTCGCCGTCCCGGGGGTGAGCCGCCGGCAGGGCGCCGGCGCGGGAGAGGATGGCCGGCATGGCGCTCGTCCCATGGCGCGTCAGGTGCAGGACGACGAACACCGCGGCCGGAAGATCCCGGGGCAGGCCGCTGACGATGTCCGCCAGCGCGCTCACCCCTCCGGCGGAGGCCCCCAGGACAATGATGTCGTGTCCGGAGATCATGTCTGCCTCGTTCAAGATCCTGGTCCTCTCGTGGCAGAAAGGAGACTCGTCCTCAAGGCAAGGCGGCGGCCTGGTCCAGGACGGAGCGGACGGTGGTCAGCAGGACGCTCGGCGGAAAGGGTTTCTGCAGGAAGCTCTGGCCGGGTTGCAGGAAACCGTCCTGCGCGATCGTCTTTTCGGGGTAGCCGGACATGTAGAGCACCCGCAGATCCGGCCGGGCGTTCCCCAGGAATCCGGCGAGCTGGCTGCCGCTCATCCCCGGCATGATCATGTCGGTGATGAGGAGGTGGATCGGCGCCGGATAGCTCTCGGACAGGGCCAGGGCCTCGGCGGCGTCTCCCGCGGCGAGCACGGTGTAGCCCCGGGCTCCGAGGATTTCGGTGATGGGCTCGCGGATGTTCTGCTCGTCCTCGACCACCAGGACCACCTCGGAGCCGTTCGCCGCGACCGGGTCCTGGGCGTCCGTCAGGGGGCTGGCAGGAAGAGTCTTCGCGGATTCGGCGGACTCCGTGCGGGGCAGCAGGATGGTGAAGGTGGAGCCCTGGCCCGGCGCGCTTTCCACCCGGAGGCCGCCGCCGCTCTGGTGGACGATGCCATGGACGGTGGCGAGCCCCAGGCCGGTCCCCTTTTCGCGGTCCTTGGTGGTGAAGAACGGCTCGAAGAGGCGCGACAGGACGTCGGGGGACATGCCGATCCCGTCGTCCCGCACCACGAGGGCCATGTAGGTGCCGGCGGGGAGGGCCTCGCCGCCCCAGCGCTCCTCCTCCTCCAGGGTCCGGACCTCGGTCGAGAGAGAGAGATGGCCGCCGTAGGGCATGGCGTCGCGGGCGTTGACGACGAGGTTCAGGATCACCTGCTCGAGCTGGCCGAGATCGACGCAGACCGGCTCGTCCACCGGGCAGAGAGAGGTCGCGAGGTGGATGTGCTCGCCGATGAGGCGCCGCAACATCATCTCCATGTCGGCCAGCACCCGGTTGATGCGCAGGACCTGCGGCTGAAGCACCTGCTTGCGGCCGAAGGCGAGGAGCTGGCGGGAGAGGGCCGCGGCGCGGTCGCCGGCCTTGAGGATCTCCCCGGCATGGCGGCCGGCGGCGGAGTCGGGCGGGACGTCTTCGAGCAGGAGCCCGGCATGGAAGCCGATCGCGGCCAGGAGATTGTTGAAGGAGTGGGCGATCCCGCCCGCCAGGCGGCCGACCGATTCCAGGCGTTGCGAGTGGCGCAGGCGTTCCTCGCTCTCCCGCAGCGCATCTTCGGCCGCCCGGCGGTCGGAGATGTCGCGCAGGATCCAGAACAGCCGGCCGGGCTTGCCCGGCTGCTCCTCGTCGCGCACCACGGTCACCAGGGTCGGCCGGGTTACCCCCTTGGAGGGCTGCAGCACGATCTCCAGATTCTCCAGCTTCTGCACAGGCCGCAGCTTCGCCAACCGGGTCCGCAGCTCGGCGCGTTCGTCGATCTTGAAAAAGACCGGCAGCGGCTTGCCGATCAGGGCGGGTCGAGAGGTGGCGAGCAGCTCGGCGGCGGCCTGGTTCGCCTCCCGGATGGTGCCGAGACAGTCGGTGAGCAGGAAGCCGTCCGGCGCCCTTTCGAACAGCTCCCGGTAGCGGTGGCGCTCGATCTCCAGCGTCTCGCGGACGATCAGCAGATCCTCGTTCTGGCGCCTCAGCTCCTCTTCGACGGTCTCGATTTCCTCCAGCGCCGAGCGGAGCGCATCGATGACCTCGTTGAACTGCCGGGCCCGCAGCGAGCGGGAGGAAGACGGCTGGACCTCCAGCTCTTCGAGTTGCTTCTGGATCCTTGCAGAGATCTCGCCGATATACGTCACGGGCAATTCCTTCCCTTTCTGCTTCTACTCTTTCCCCTTCTCGCCTCCCCCTCCCAGCTCTTCGACCAGCAGGATGATCCCTTCCACTCCGCGGCCGAGGAGCGGCGAGCACCGGACGCGGCACCGCACCGAGCGGCCGCGGCGATTGACGCCGTCAAGCTCCGTCACCTGTTCCCGGGCTCCCGACAGACACTCCTGCAGGGCGCTGGCCAGCTCCCGCACGGGCAGCCCGATGTCCAGCTCCAGGAATGCGGCGCCGCGGGCCTCATGATTGCGCATTCCCCAGAGATCTTCGGCTTTCTCACTCCAGACCGTGACATGCAAGCCCCGATCCAGAACCACGACCGCGGCGCGCAGGCTGGCCAGGATGGTCTCCAGGTAGCGGTTCACCCGGTCGAGGTCCTCCGAACGCTGCTCGATCCGGTCGTTCATCGCCCGGAGCTGCTCGTTGGTGGACTGGAGCTCCTCGTTCATGGT
>DATAHG010000536.1:0-3010 GCA_036263295.1 Thermoanaerobaculia bacterium
CTACTGGCTGTTCAGCCGTCCGCTCGACAACACGGTCGAGTACCTGAACCGCCAGTTCGCCAAGAAGCCGCACCTCGCCGAGGCCAACATCAAGGTCCTCAAGGCGGGCTGGAACTACTGCGACATCACCGAGCTGTTCCACACCCGCTACGAGGTGCCATCGGCCGTCATGGCGCCGGGGCTCTACCGCAACATCACCGGCAACACCGCCCTGGCCCTCGGCCTGATCGCGGCGAGCCGGCGCAGCGGCCTGCCGCTCTTCCTCGGCGCCTACCCGATCACCCCGGCGTCGGACGTGCTGCACGAGCTGTCGAGCTACAAGAGCTTCGGCGTCACCACCTTCCAGGCCGAGGACGAGATCGCCGCGATCTGCGCCGCGATCGGCGCCTCCTTCGGCGGCGCCCTGGCGGTGACCACCTCGTCGGGCCCCGGCATTGCGCTCAAGGCCGAGGCCATGAACCTGGCGGTGATGACCGAGCTGCCGCTCCTGGTCTGCGACATCCAGCGCGGCGGCCCCTCGACCGGGCTGCCGACCAAGACCGAGCAGGCCGACCTCCTGCAGGTGATGTTCGGCCGCAACGGCGAGTCGCCTATCCCGATCATCGCGGCGTCCTCCCCCAAGGACTGCTTCGCGACCGCCATGGAGGCCTGCCGGATCGCCTTGAAGTACATGGTCCCGGTGGTCTTCCTGTCGGACGGCTACATCGCCAACGGCTCGGAGCCCTGGAAGCTGCCCGAGGTCACCGACCTGCCGGACCTGCGGGTCGAGTTCCGCACCGACCCGGAGGGGTTCAAGCCCTACCTGCGCAACGAGGAGACCCTGGCGCGGCCGTGGGCGATCCCCGGCACGCCGGGCCTGGAGCACCGCATCGGCGGCATCGAGAAGGAAAACGTCACGGGCAACGTGTCGTACGACCCCTCGAACCACGAGCTGATGGTGCGCCTGCGGGCCGAGAAGGTCGCCCGCATCGCCAACGACATCCCGAACCTCGAGGTCTTTGGCGAGCCGGAAGGGGAGCTGCTGGTGCTGGGTTGGGGCTCGACCGAGGGCGCCATCACCGGCGCGGTCAACCACGTCCGCAAGATGGGGCTGAAGGTGAGCCGGGCCCACCTGCGCCACCTGAACCCGTTCCCCCGGAATCTCGGGGAGGTGCTGGCGAGTTTTCGTCAAGTGCTGGTGCCCGAGATGAACCTGGGGCAACTCGCCCTGCTGTTGCGGGGGCGCTACCTGAAGGACATCCAGACGCTCAGCAAAGTGCAGGGGCGCCCCTTCGCGCGCCATGAGATCCACGAGCGGATCGTCCAGATCCTGGAGTCGCAGCATGCCCACTGACATCGTCGCCGCCTCGGCCTTGACCAAGAAGGACTTCCAGACCGACCAGGAGGTGCGCTGGTGCCCCGGCTGCGGGGACTACGCCATCCTGTCGGCCGTGCAGCAGGTGTTCCCCGAGCTGGGGATCCCGAAAGAGAAGTTCGTGGTGGTCTCGGGGATCGGCTGCTCCAGCCGCTTCCCGTACTACATGAACACCTTCGGGTTCCACACCATCCACGGCCGCGCGCCGTCGGTGGCGACCGGGCTCAAGCTGGCCCGCCCCGAGCTGGAGGTGTGGATCGCGACCGGCGACGGCGACTCGCTGTCGATCGGCGGCAACCACCTGATCCATACCCTGCGCCGCAACGTCGGGGTGAAGATCCTGATGTTCAACAACCGGATCTACGGCCTGACCAAGGGGCAGTATTCGCCGACCAGCGAGCTGGGCAAGAAGACCAAGTCCACCCCGGTGGGCTCGGCCGACTATCCGTTCAACCCTCTGTCCCTGGTGCTCGGCGCCGGGGCCACCTTCGTGGCCCGCAGCGTCGATATTTTCCAGCAGCACCTGCGCGACACCCTGCGCCAGGCCGCCGCTCACAAGGGGACCGCCTTCGTCGAGATCTACCAGAACTGCAACATCTTCAACGACAAGGCGTTCACCTACATGACCGACAAGGAGGTCAAGGACGACAACGTGCTCTACCTGGAGCACGGCAAGCCCCTGATCTTCGGCCGCGAGAAGAACAAGGGGATCCGGATGCACGGGCCCCACATGGAGGTCATCGAGCTGGGCGGCCAGTATGGCCCGGACGACTGCCTGGTCTGGGACTCGACCCTGGACAACCCGGCGACCGCCTTCCTCGCCGCCCAGCTCGTGCCGCCGGACTTCCCGACCGCGATCGGCGTCTTCCGCAACGTGGAAGAGCCGACCTACGAGTCGCGGGTGATCGGCCAGATCCAGCAGGAGACCGAAACCAAGGGTCAGGGCAGCCTGGAGAAGCTCCTCCAGTCCGGCGACACCTGGACGGTGCAGGCCCCCTCGTAGCGGACCCCCGGATCGTGATAGAGAACGGCCGGCCTCATCAGCCGGCCGTTTCCATTTCCGGAGGAGCAAAATGTCCGACACCCGCTTCTACTGCAAACCCACGTGAACCACCTGCCGCCGGGCCAAGTCTTGGCTCGATGAGCAGGGCGTCACCTACCAGACCCTCGACCTCAACAAGAAGCAGCTTCCCGACCGCGCCTGGCTGGAGCAGCAGATGCGGACCCGCGGCGTGGACGCCGTGATCAACCCCCGCTCCACCCCCTACCGGGAGAAGGGGTACAAGGACAATCCGCCTTCGATCCAGGAGGCCCTCGACGGGATCGAGGAGGATCCGAATCTCCTGCGGAGGCCTCTGCTGATGCGGGGTCAGGAGGTGGTCTTCGGGTTCGACGAAGGGGAGTACGGGCGGGTGGTGGGGTAGGGGCTCTTCAATCAAACCCTCGCCCCTACCGGGGCGAGGGTTTGTGCTGTCATCCAGTCCCTGGCCTACTTCCCCTCCTCGAGCTGCTTGATCATGTTCTGGATACCCTGCCGGTTCACGTCGTCCGGGGCCTGGGCCAGGGCCTTCTGGGCGTGCTCCAGGGCTTCCTTCTTCTTGCCCAGGGCGGAGTAGCCGCGGGCGAGACCGACCTCGACCGGCCAGACGCCCGGGT
>DATAHG010000537.1:0-20291 GCA_036263295.1 Thermoanaerobaculia bacterium
TCCGCCACCTGGTCCGGCACGACCTCGCGACCGGGGCGCGGTCGGTCCTGTTCCGGCCGGACTGGGACGTCCAGGAGGCGTTCTATTCGCCCGGCGGACGCTATCTCGTGGTCACCGTCAACGAGGACGCCGCCACCCGGGTCCACCTCTTCGAAGCCGCCACGATGCGGGAGCGGGAGCTGCCGGGCCTGCCCGAGAAGGCCGACATCGGCGGCCTCACCGTCTCGCAGGACGACCGCACCCTCGCCTTCTTCGCCAGCACCAGCCGCCTTCCCCGCGACGTCTGGGTCTACGACCTGGAACGGCGCGGCGGCCTGCGGCGGATCACCGACAGCCTCAAGGGGCCGGTCGACACCGCTCATCTGGTCGAGGGGGAGGTCGTGCGCTTCACCGCGCCGGACGGCGTCGTGGTCCCCGGCATCCTCTACAAACCGCACGGCGCCGGCCCGGACCACAAGGTGCCGGCGGTGGTCTACGTCCACGGCGGGCCGGGGGAACAGTCGCGGCTCGGCTTCGGCGCGCTGATCCAATATCTGGTGAATCAGGGGTACGCGGTATACGCCATCAACCACCGTGGCAGCGAAGGCTACGGGCGCACCTTCTTCGGCCTCGACGACCGCCGGCACGGCGAGGCGGACCTCGACGACTGCGTGGCCAGCAAGAAGAGGCTCGCGGCCACCGGCTGGATCGACCCCGACCGCGTCGCCATCCTGGGCGGCAGCTACGGCGGCTACCTGGTCCTGGCCGCCCTCACCTTCCGGCCGACCGAGTTCGCCGCCGGAGTGGACCTCTTCGGGGTCTCCAACTGGGTACGGACCCTGGGCAGCCTGCGCGCCTCGCGCGAGTCGGTGCGCCAGGCCCTCATCCAGGAGATGGGGGACTTCGAGGACGAGGCCTACTTCCGGCGCATCTCGCCGCTCTTTCATGCCGATTCGATCGTCCGCCCTCTGATGGTCCTCCAGGGAGCGCGGGACCCGCGGGTCCTCCAGGCGGAGTCGGACGACATCGTGGCCGCGGCGCGGGCCAACGGCATGCCGGTCGAGTACCTGGTCTTCGAAGACGAGGGGCACGGATTCGTCAAGCGCCAGAACCGCGAGAGCGGCTACGGCGCCATCGTCCGGTTCCTCGACCGCCACCTCAAGAAGTAGAGGGGATCAACCCTTCTGCCAGGGGTCTTCCCGGGACAGGCCGGCCGCCCGGCTCCCCAGGAAGTCGTCGACCAGCCGACGGGCGATGCTGAGGGGAGCCGGCAGGCGGGGGAGGTCTTCCGGCGTGAACCAGCGGGCGTCCTCGATCTCGACGCCGTCGATGCGGATCTCGCCGCCGGCGTACTCGGCGGTGAAGCCGATCATTAGCGAATGCGGGAAGGGCCAGGGCTGGCTGCCGAAGTAGCGGACATTCCGGACCTCGACTCCGACCTCCTCCCGGATCTCGCGCACCACGGTCTCCTCCAGGCTCTCCCCGGGCTCCACGAAGCCGGCGATCGTGCTGTAGACGCCGGGAGCGAAATGGGGCGAGCGGGCGAGGAGCATGCGGCCGCCGTCCGAGATCAGCGTGATGACCGCCGGGGAGACCCGGGGGAAGTGGTGGAGCCCGCAGACCGGACAGTTGCGGGACAGCTCGCCCGGCGACTCGGAGAGCACCGTCGCGCTGCCGCACCGGCCGCAGAATCGGTGGTCGCGGTCCCAGGCGACGATCTGGACCGCGCGCCCGGCCAGCTTCCAGGCCGCCTCGCCGAGCACACCCCACAGCGGCCGCAGCCCCCGCAGCTCCATGCCCGCCGGCACCTCGGCGGGCGCCTCCAGCTCGACCGCGAACGCCGGCAGGCCGTCGAGATCGCCGACCCGATGAGCCTGCCCGGCCGGCAGCCCGAGGGCCGTCCACTCCTCCCGGTCGGGCAGCCGGGCGGCGCCCTCCTCTTCGACCCGGACCAGCAGCTCGTTGCCACGGAAGGCGAACCAGTAAGAGGGACCTGTGCTCATGGGGCGGATGCTATCTGAAAGCCCCCGGGCCGGCATACTGATCACGTTTTATTTCGAATCGATCATGAGATTGACCCGACCGAAATCGACCACTACTCTCAAAATATCTTCTGAGATGCTTGCAAGGAAAAGGGGATTCGGAGTCCGTCTAGAACCTGGGGCATGAGCCCTCTTTCGCCTCACTCTTGAAAGGAAATCGTCCATGGACTCGATCCTCTACTGGAACGATGTCGCGCTCGAAGCGAATCGCGTCAGTCACAGCGACGGCTCGAAGGAACAGAACGGGCCGACGCTCAGCTCGCGCGCGCTGGCGATCGTGCATCTCGCGATGTATGACGCCTATGCGGGTGTCGTGAAGAGCCCGAACCTGCCGCCTTACCTGCAAGGGCTTCCGGCTCCGGCCCCGGGAGCTTCCGCCCAGGCCGCGGTCGCTGCCGCCGCGCACACCACCCTCTCGGCCCTGTTTCCCAGCCAGAAGGCCTACTTCGACCGCCAGTACCAGGCGGCCGGGATCACTGGGGACGCCCACCCGATTCGGAATGGCTACAACTTCGGCCAGCTCGTCGCCAGGACCCTTCTCAAAGACCGGAAGGACGACCCCGGCGCCGGAGATCAGGGTTATGCGCCGTCGCTCGCCCGGGGTGCGCACCGGCCGGACCCGGACAACCCCGACCAGGGGTTCCACGGGCCTTTCTATGGCACGGCCAAGCTCTTCGCGAGCGCCAAGCGGTGGGACCTCGACCAGCCGCCGTCGCCGACCCACAGGACGACCGTGTACAACGACGCGCTCCGCCAGGTGCGCGCCCTGGGGATCGCTCCCGAGCTCACCGGCACCCTGCCGGCCGGCCCGAAGCGGAGCGCGACCGAGACGCTGGTCGGCATCTACTGGGGCTATGACGGCGCGAAGGGCCTCGGCACGCCGCCGCGCTTCTACAACCAGATCGTCCGCAAGGTGGCGGAAGCCCAGAAGAACAAGGAGGAGGACAACGCCCGCCTGTTCGCCTTCGTCAACGCGGCGATGGCGGACGCCGGCATCCTGGCCTGGCAGGAGAAGTACCGGTGGGACCTCTGGCGTCCGGTCGTGGGCGTCCGCGAAGAGGATCCCTCGATGGGCCCCACCGGGACGGGCGGCGATACGCTGACGCAGGATTGCGATCCCAACTGGCTGCCGCTCGGCGCGCCCAGCACCAATGTGCTGCGCGATAGCGCCTCGGCGACCATGGCCCAGTTCCCGTCCCAGCAGGCCAACGCCCTCCGGGTCAAGAACTTTACGCCGCCGTTCCCGGCCTATCCGTCCGGTCACGCCACCTTCGGCGCGGCGGCGTTCCAAATCACCCGTCTCTTCTACAAGGTGAAACCCGGAGACCGCAATCCCGACAAGCTGTTCGACAACCTCACCCTCGTGTCGGAAGAATTCAACGGCGAGAACCGCGACAACCGCGGGACGGTCCGGCCGCGCCACGTCCGGAAGTTCCCGAAGGGGCTCTGGGGGATGATCGTGGAGAACAGCTTCTCCCGCGTCCTGCTCGGCGTCCACTGGGTCTTCGACGGCTTCCTCCCCGACTCGAACGGCGATCCCGTCCTGAAGCCCAACGACAGGGTCGGCGGCGTCCAGCTCGGCCTCGACATCGCCGAGGACATCTTCGCGGCCGGCGGCGGCAAGGCTCCGAAGCGGTCCACCGTTTAACAGGCAGAGATCCCGCCGGGCGGTCCGGGGCTTCAGGCCTCCGGCCGCCCGGCGCGGTAACGCTCCGTCGCGGACACGGCGTGTGCCTCGATCGTATCCGCCGACCACTCCATGACGCGCCAGCGGGTCGGCTCCAGGTGGCAGTCCACCCGGCGGCCGAAGGTTGGAAAGTGGACCGGCTCGGGAAACCGGCTGGAAAGGACGAAACGGACCGACAAGTAGGCCCGCTTGATCCGATCGTTGGCCATGTCGTAGAGGCAGTAGGCCTCTGCCGCTCCCCATTCCTTCGCGAACTGCCCCAGACCCGCCACCAGAAGGGGCATGGCAATCTCGTAGTGGCCCGGGACATAGGTGTAGGTATTGATGTCGACGACCCTGGAATCCCCGTCGAGCCGGTAGGAGGAACCATCCTCCCGCAAGCCCATCTCGAAGGGAACGATGGTCCCGGGCTCCCGCGGGGTGATACGGCAGGTCATGACGACCCGCCCATCAGGGGCGGTCACGTAGTTGTAGGTCGAGCGCCGGTGAAAGGTCTCATCGATGGCATGCGAGAACCCGACGTAGCCGAAGCTCTCCATACTGTCGACGAACATCTGGCGGACCGGCTCGACCAACTCGTCCGCCCCAGCCCTGACCGGGGTCTGATGGCAGAGGTATCCCGTCTCCGGGTCCAGTAACACGGTGAAATCCGAGTGTCGCATCTCCCCTCCCGAAAAGTTGATTCGAACCAGGGAGACACGGGAGGGAGCGGATCGGGTTACCGCCGACTCCGTCGGATTCCATGACAAAAGATCGGAGAGTTGTCACGATGCAAGGTCATTCCATGACGACATGCCGATGCAACGTGACGACGCGGGGAGATTCCGTGACAACGTCGCCAGATACCGTGACGAAACCGAGAGATTCCGTTACGACATCTCGCCGTTCCGTGACGAACGTGGAGACATCGTCACGAAGTGAAGCCACATCGTGACTCGATGAGCGCATCTTGCGACGTTGCGGAGAAAGAAAGTGACGACATGGAGCTTTGTTGTCACAGTATCTAGAGACAACGTGACAAAACAGAGAGACGGCGTCACAAAACGAGAGTAGATTGTGACGAATCGTGGATAAACTGTGACGAAGCGGGGAGATATCGTGACGACATCTTGAAGGTTCGCGACAAAATGGGGAGATTGCATCACCAAACCGCGGGATGTCGTCACGCTTTGTGGGGTTGCCGCCGGCTTTCAGCCGGCAATTGATTTTCATATGCCGGCAAGATGCCGGCGGTCCCAGCCGCGGTGTCTCGACCTGAGTGGTTTTTCTTATGAGCAAGAGGGGCGCCGCATGCCCGGGAATGAACTCCCGGGCTCAAGAGCAGCGTTGGATCATCCGACTTCAAAAGAAATGTTTGGTTTGCAGCACCGTTTCTTCGCTTGGTGACAACGGCTCCCCAAAGCGTGTACCGCGGCTGGGACCGCCGGCATCTTGCCGGCATATGAAATCGATTGCCGGCGAAGCCGGCGTCCTCTTCCCCCCTCACACCTCCGGCCGCCCCGCCCGCCCGGCCTGGGCGGCATCCAGGATGACCTGGAACGACTCGCGCCGGCCGTCGCGCATCACCTCGACCTTCACCGGCTCTCCCGCCTTCTTCTCCTCCAGGGCGAGGACCAGGTCCGAGCCCTCCCCGACCGTCTGGTCGTCCACGGCGACGATGACGTCGCCCAGCTCGACGCGGCCGAGGAGACCGCGGCGGGTGCCGCGCAGGCCGGCGCGGTCGGCGCCGCTGTCCGGCTCGACGCGCAGCACCAGGGCCCCCTGAATCCCCAGGCGCCGCGCCAGCGGGTCCGCCGCCAGCTCGACCCCCAGGGTCGGCCGCTGGATCCGCCCGTTGCGGATCAGCTCCGGCACCGCCCAGGAGACGACGTGCGAGGGGATCGCGAAGCCGATCCCGGCGTAGGCCCCGGACGGGCTGTAGATCGCCGTGTTCACCCCGATCAGACGGCCGGCGCTGTCGAGCAGCGGGCCGCCCGAGTTGCCGGGGTTGATCGCCGCATCGGTCTGGATCACGTCGCGGATCGGCACCCCGGTGGCCGATTCGATCTCCCGCCCGAGGGCGCTGATCACCCCGGTGGTGAGCGACTGGTCGAAGCCGAAGGGGTTGCCGATCGCGAAGGCCCTCTGGCCCACCCGCAGGTCGTCCGAGCGGCCCAGGGGCAGCGGCCGCAGGCGGGCGACGGGGGCGTCGATCTGGAGCACCGCGAGATCCTTCTCCGGCGCCACCCCGACCAGCCGGGCCTGCCAGGCGGAGCCGTCCGCCAGGGTCACCTGGGCGGCGTCGGCCTGGGCGATGACATGGAAGTTGGTGACCACGTGCCCCTGCTGGTCCCAGACGAAGCCGGAGCCGTTGCCCTGCGGGATCTGCTGGACGTTCATGCTGAAGACGTCCTGCCGCACGGCGATCGAGGTGATGAAGCAGACCGACGGCGAGGCGCGCTCGAAAAGGGCGATGGTCGCCTTCTCGTCGTCCGCCAGCTCGGCGTGCTCGGCCGGCGGCACCCCGGCCGGCACGGCGGTGGCCGGCGCGCCCCCTTCCTGAGCGGCTTCCGCGTCGCGCCACGCCCAGGAGGCCCCGGCGAAAAAGCCCGCTCCGACCAGAGCCAGAGTCACCAAGATCGTCAACAGGAAACGCCCCATGGCCAGCCCTCCTCTGTTCGCCTCCGAGATCATATCCAAGGTAAGATTCGCCGTTCTGACCGGAGCGGCTTTGAGTCTTTGAGAAGCGGTTCTTGAAGCCGCGGGGGAGGGGAATCCAGATGAGTGAATTTTCCGACGGCGTCGTCCACAAGCTGCAGGAGCTGGCCCAGAACCTCTGGTGGTCCTGGCAGCCCGAGATCCGCTCGCTTTTCCGCGAGCTCGATCCGGTGGTCTGGCGGCTGGTCTACCACAACCCGGTCGCCATGCTGCAGCGCATCGACGGCGAGGAGATCGCCCGGCGGGTGCAGGACCAGGAGATGCAGACCCGCATCAATCAGGCCCACCGCCGCCTGGAGCAGTACCTGCACGGCGCCGACGGCTGGGGGCTCCTCCATGCCGGCCCGATCCTTGCCCGGCCGGTCGCCTATTTCTCCGCCGAGTTCGGCCTTCACCAGTCGCTGCCGATCTATTCCGGCGGCCTCGGCGTGCTCGCCGGGGACCACCTCAAGAGCATGAGCGACCTCGCCGTGCCGGTGGTCGGCGTCGGCCTGCTCTATCACGAGGGGTATGTCCACCAGCTCATCGACGAGAACGGTTGGCAGCAGGACCTCTACGAGCCGATCTCCGCGGCCGAGCTGCCCGCCTTCCCGGTGACGCGGACTGCGGCCGACGGGACGCCGGAGCCGGTGCGGTTCAAGGTCGAGATGCCCGGCCGCGACGTCTGGCTGCGGGTCTGGAGCGTCTTCGCCGGCCGCAGCCGGCTGCTGCTGCTCGACGCCCGCGACGAGGCCAATTCGATCGAGGACCGCGAGCTGACCGCCCGCCTCTATGGCGGCGACCAGGAGACCCGCATCCAGCAGGAGATCCTGCTCGGCGTCGGCGGCTTCCGGGCGCTCGGCGAGCTCGGCATCGTGCCGTCGGTCCTCCACCTGAACGAGGGGCACTCCGCCTTCGCGCTGCTGGAGCGGGCGCGGCGCTTCGTCGAAAAGCAGGGGATGACCCCGGCCGACGCGATCCGCGAGGTGGCGGCGACCAGCGTCTTCACCACCCATACGCCGGTCGAGGCCGGGCACGACCGCTTCCGGCCGGAGCTCGCCTCGCGCCACCTGGAGCCGCTCGCCGCCGGCCTCGGCATGCACATCGACGAGGTCATGGACCTCGGCTCCGAGACCCCGGGCGACCGCAACGCCTCGTTCTGCCCGACCGTCCTGGCGCTCAACCTGACCCGCCGCACGAACGGCGTGGCGGCCCTGCACGGCCGGGTGTCGCGCAAGATGTGGCAGCACCTCTACCCCGGCCGCACCGAGGAAGAGGTCCCGATCGGTCACATTACCAACGGCGTCCACGTGCGGACCTGGCTGGCGACCGACATGCACGACCTGCTGGCCCACTATCTCGGCAAGCGCTGGCTCGATTCGATCAGCCGGCCCGATCTCTGGTCGAAGATCGATTCGATCCCCGACGCCGAGCTGTGGGAGGTCCATCAGGTGCTCAAGG
This sequence comes from Thermoanaerobaculia bacterium, assembly GCA_036263295.1. Classification (GTDB taxonomy): domain Bacteria; phylum Acidobacteriota; class Thermoanaerobaculia; order Multivoradales; family UBA5704; genus DATAHG01. The sequence continues at coordinate 7,846 of DATAHG010000537.1, forward strand.
GGCGGCTCTTCTCGTTCGCCCGGCGGCGCCAGACGGAGCGGCGCCAGCGTCTCGGGCTGCCGGAGCCCGAGGTGGAGCGCGAGCCGCTCGATCCGGAGGCGCTCACCCTCGGCTTCGCCCGCCGTTTCGCCACCTACAAGCGGGCCGACCTCCTGTTCCACGACCTCGACCGCTTCGCCGGCCTGGTCAACGATGCCAAGCGCCCCCTGCAGATCCTCTTCGCCGGCAAGGCGCATCCGCGCGACACCGGCGGCAAGGCGCTGGCGCAGCGCGTCGCCACCCTGGAGCGCGACCCCCGCTTCGCCGGGCGCATCGTCTTCCTGGAAAACTATTCGATGCATGTCGGCCGGCAGCTCGTGCAGGGGGTGGACGCCTGGCTCAACACCCCGCGCCGGCCCCTGGAGGCGTGCGGCACCAGCGGCCAGAAGTGCATTCTGAACGGCGCCCTCAACGTCTCGATCCTCGACGGCTGGTGGGCCGAGGCGTACGACGGCAGCAACGGCTTCGCGGTCGGCAACGGGGAGATCCACTCCAATCCGGACCTGCAGGACGAGCACGACGCCCTGGCCCTTTTCGACACCCTGGAGCGCGAGGTCATCCCGGCCTTCTACGACCGCGACGCGGAGGGGCTGCCGCGGCGCTGGATCGCCCGCGTCAAGCGCGCCATCCGCACGCTGGCCTGGCGCTACAACGCGGACCGCATGGTGATGGACTACGTGGAGCAGTGCTACCTGCCGGCGGCGGGCGGCGAGACCTGCCGGATGCCGGCCTCGTAGCGCCGCCGCCGCGCGCCCGGCCGGCTAGCTCGCCGGGCGCGCCTCGTCCGCCTTGGCGGCGAGGATGAAGTCGTTCTCCGACAGCCCGCCTACCGAGTGGGTCCAGAGGGTGACCTTGACCTTCCCCCAGGTGAGGAAGATGTCAGGGTGGTGCCCCTCCCGCTCGGCCACCTCGCCCAGCCGGTTCACGAAATCCAGCGCCTGGCGGAAGTCCGGGAAGCGGTACTCCTTTTCCAGGTGGTGCTCGTTGACCAGGTTCCAGCCGTCGATCTGACCGTGGAGCCGCCGCAGCTCTTCCCCCTTGAGGGCGGGGGTACCCCCCTCGCAGGGCTCGCATTTCCGGGACGCCAGCTCGCTCATCTCACACGCTCCTTCCACCCAGGGCTGAGGGGAAATTTCCCCACGCCAGACCTGGGGCTGCAACCCCCATGCCGACAATAGGATGCAACAAGTGGCGCGGCGCTTGCTTCCGTTGAAGGCAGGAGGAGACCGGCACCAGGGCGCGCGCGTTCGATCCAGGGATCAGGGGCCGGGCAAGCTCATGCGAAACAGACTCGAAGCGATCCGCCGACGGCTCGACCAGATGCCCCCCCTTCGCCGCAAGGCCGTCCTCGCCGGATCGGCCGCCGGCATGATCCTCTTGCTTGCCCTCCTGGCCGGCACGGTCTATCTCTGGAAGCTCGCCCGCCAGTTCCCCCGGGCGCCCTTCGAGCAGCCTTCGCGTCTCTACGCCCAGGTCCCGCAAGTCGCCGCGGGCGACGCGCTCGATCCGGCCGATCTCGCGGAGCTGCTGGCCGCCGCGGACTACCGGGAGGTCCGGCCGGGCGAGCGGCTTCTGCCCGGCACCTTCCGGCGCGAGGCCGGCCCCGAGGGGAAGGGGTTGGAGCGGGTGGCGGTCTCCCGGCGCCACTTCCCGACCCCGGAGGGGATGAAGGGGGGCAACCCGGTCGAGATCGATCTGAGCGGCAAGAAGGTGCTGCGCGTGCGGGAGGCGGGCCGGCCCAGCCAGGCCGTGATCCTGGAGCCGCCGCTGCTCGCCTCTTATTACACGCCGGACCTCGAGGAGCGCCGGCCGGTGACCCTCGGCGAGTTGCCGGAGCCGGTGGTGCAGACGGTGCTGGCGGCCGAGGACGACTCTTTCTTCGTCCACCCTGGGGTATCGGTGCCGGGCATCGTGCGCGCCCTCTGGGTGAATCTGCGCGGCGGCGAGTTGCAGGGCGGCAGCACGATCACCCAGCAGCTCGTCAAAAACGTTTATCTCTCCCAGGAGCGCACCCTGTCGCGCAAGGCCAAGGAGGCCCTGATCGCGATGATGCTGGAGGTGCGCTACGGCAAGCGGCAGATTCTGGAGGCCTATCTCAACGAGATCTACCTGGGCCGGAGCGGCCAGGCCAATCTGATCGGTTTCGGTGCCGCCGCCCGGGCCTATTTCGGCAAGGAGGCCGCCTCGCTCACCCTGGCGGAGGCCGCCACCCTGGCCGGCATGATCCAGGCCCCGGCGCAATACCTGCCGACCGAGCACCCCCAGGCCGCGGTCGAGCGGCGCAACTGGGTGCTGGGCCGCCTGGGCGAGCTCGGCTGGGTGGACGAGGCGGAGGTCCGCCAGGCCCAGGCCCAGCCGTTGCGGCTGGCGCCGCGGGCGGTGGAGATCCGCGCCCTGGCGCCGTACTTCTCCCGCACCGCGGCGGCCGAGGCGCGCGAGCGCTATGGCCTGCCGGAGCTGGCGGGCCAAGGGTATCTCCTCTTTTCGACGCTGGACTGGCTGGACCAGCGGCAAGCCGAGCGGTCGGTGCGGGCCGGCCTCGCCGCTCTGGACAAGGGGGGCAAGCGCCGCCGCGCCGCCGGCCCCCTGCAGGCGGCGCTCATCTCGGTCGATCCGCGGACCGGCGGCATCCTCGCCTACGTCGGCGGACGGGACTACGAGAAGAGCCAGTTCGACCGCGTCACCCAGGCCCGCCGGCAGGCCGGCAGCGCCTTCAAGCCGGTGGTCTACGCGGCGGCCTTCCAGGAAGGGGTCGCCAACCCCGCCGCCCTCCTCAAGGACTCCCCGATCGTGGTCAAGGTGGACAACGCCGACTGGCGTCCCCAGAACTACGACCGGCGTTTCCACGGCATGGTGACGGTGCGCACCGCCCTGGAGCAGAGCCTGAACATCCCGACCATCCGGCTCGCCCTGCAGACCGGGCTCGGGCGGGTGATCGACGTCGCCAAGGACATGGGGGTGACCGGCGAGCTGAACCCGGTGCCGGCGCTCGCCCTCGGCGCCTTCGAGATGAGCCCGCGCGAGATGGCCGAGGTCTACGCGACCCTGGCGAACGGCGGCCTCCATCCGGTGGTCCACGGCCTCGAGACGGTGCTCTCTCCCGGCGCCGAGCCGCTGGAGGCGAAGGAGGAGATCCCGGCGCCGCAGCGGGTCGTTGAGCCCCAGGCGGCCTATCTCGTCACCTCGCTCCTCCAGGGGGTGCTCGACCACGGCACGGGCGCCGGCTACGGCGGCAAGGGGGGCGTGCTCGCCGGCAAGACCGGCACGACCAACGACCGGCGCGACAACTGGTTCGCCGGCTATTCGCCCGACCGGGCGACGGTGGTCTGGGTGGGGTATGACGACAACCGCGCGACCGGCCTGTCGGGGGCCACGGCCGCCCTGCCGGTCTGGAGCCGCTTCGTCCAGGCGGTCCGGCCGCCGAACGGCTACCCGGCCTTCGCGCCGCCGCCGGGGGTGGTGACCGCGACCATCGACCCCACCACCGGGCAGCTCGCGACGCCCTACTGCCCGACCACCCGGACCGAGGTCTTCCCGGAGTGGCAGGCCCCGGGCGAGCCCTGCCAGCGCCATGCGCCGGGCGGCACGACCTACTATGCCGATTCGACGTTCGGCGGCGATCCGCTGGTCGACCCGGAGACCGGCGAGCCGCTGTCGGAATACGGCTATACCTGGTCGGACGAGAACAGCCAGATCGAGATCACCCCGTCGGCGGCCGGCGAGCCTGCCGCCTACGAGCCGGCGGCGGCCTATCCCGATACCCCGGGGACGGCCTTCGGGCCGACCCCGGTGGCGCCCGCCGAGGCCCAGCGCCCGGGCGCGATCGTGATCCAGCCCAGTCAATCCAGTCGGCCGCGCCCCCAGGCCCCGGCGCGGATCGAGCCGATCCCCACCGCGGCCCCGGCCGCCGCCGAGCCGGCGGAGGCCGCACCGGCGGCCGAGCCCGAGCCGGCGTTGGAGAACCCGGAGCCGCCTCCGCCGCCGGGGTTGTGAGAGCGGACCATGGGTGCAAACCGCGCCGTCAGGGCGCGATAAATCGCGCCCCTACGACTGCTGCTCAAGGTTGTGCAAGGTTGTAGGGGCGTGATTTATCACGCCCGAACGGTGCGCCAGCGCGCCTACGTTCCGGCCTGCGCCGACTCCGCCGTCCGCTCCAGCTCCTGCTCCTTGTACTGCAGCAGATAGAGCCGGTAGTAGATCCCCCGCAGGGCGAGGAGCTCCTGGTGGGTGCCCTGCTCGCGGATCTCCCCCTTGTGCATGACGAGGATCCGGTCGGCCTTCTGGATCGTCGACAGGCGGTGGGCGATTACGATGCTGGTGCGCCCGACCAGCAGCCGGTCGAGGGCCTTCTGGATGAGCTGCTCGGTCTCGGTGTCGATCGACGAGGTGGCCTCGTCGAGGATCAGGATCCGGGGATCGAAGGCCAGGGCGCGGGCAAAGGCGATGAGCTGCTTCTGCCCCACCGACAGGCCGGCGCCGCGCTCGCGCACCGGGGTCGCGAGGCCCTCGGGCAGGCGCTCGATGAACGGCAGGGCATGGACCTCGCCGGCCGCCCAGCGCAGGCGCTCCTCGTCGATCTCCGCCTCCCCCAGCCGGATGTTGCTGCCGATCGTCCCGGAGAACAGGAAGACGTCCTGGAGGACCATGGCGACGCTGCGCCGCAGGCGCTTGAGGTCCCACTCCCGGACGTTCACCCCGTCCACCCGCACGGCGCCGCTGTCGATGTCATAGAAGCGCAGCAGGAGATTGGCGAGCGTGCTCTTGCCCGCCCCGGTGTGGCCGACCACCGCCAGGGTCTCGCCGGGTTGCAGGCGGAACGAGATCCCCTTGAGCACCGGCTCGCCCGGGTTGTAGCTGAACCGCACGTCGTCGAACTCCACCGCCCCGCGCACCTCGGCCGGCGCGTAGGCGTTCTCCGGCGTGGCGATCGAGGCCTCCGTGTCGATCAGACGGAAGATCCGCTCCGAGCTCGCCATCGCGCCCTGCAGGATGTTGTACTTCTCCGACAGGTCCGCGAGCGGCTGGTAGAAGCGCTGGGCGTACTGGATGAAGGCGATCAGGCCGCCGACCGACACGGCGCCGCGCACCACCTGCGAGCCGCCCACCCAGAGCAGCGACCCGAGGCCGATGGCGGTGACCAGCTCGACGCCGGGGAAGAACACCGCGTAGTAGAAGATCGCGTCGACGTTGACCTTGCGGTGCTCGTCGTTGATGCCGGAGAAATCGGCGAAGGCCCGGCGCTCGCGGTTGAAGAGCTGCACCACCGGCATGCCGGTGATGTGCTCCTGGAGGAACGAGTTGATGCGGGCGATCTTGACCCGCACCTCGCGGAAGCTCTGCCGCACCTTGCCGCGGAACCAGACCGTCAGCATCAGCAGGAGCGGCACGATCGAGAACGACACCAGAGCGAGGCGCCAGTCGAGCCAGAACAGGACCCCGACGATCCCCGCCAGGGTCACCAGGTCGCCGAACAGGGTCACCAGGCCGGCCGAGAACAGCTCGTTCAGGGCATCGACGTCCGTCGTCACCCGGGTGACCAGCCGGCCGATCGGGTTGCGGTCGAAATAGGAGACCGGCAGGCGTTGCAGATGGCCGAAGATCTGGCCGCGCAGGTCGTTCATGATGCGCTGCCCCATCCACTGCATCACGTAGCCCTGGGCGTAGAGCACCACGAAGGTCAGGATCAGGGCCGCGAGATAGACCAGCGACACCACGCCGAGCCCCTCGATCCGCACGGCGGCCGGGTCGATGCCGCGGGCCAGCATGAAGTCGACCACCTTCTGGCTCACCGGGGCGATGCCGCTCGCCTGCTGCTCCCCCGGGGAGACGATGAAGAGGTCGAGCGCCACGGCCGTGGCGAGGGGCCCCACGAGCTGCAGGAGCGACCCGGCGAAGATCAGGGCGAGCGCCAGCCCCGCCATCCAGCGGTAGGGGCGCACGTAGCCCATCAGACGCCGCATGAGGCGGGAGTCGTACGCTTTGCCGAGGACTTCCTCTTCCTGGTGACCGGCCGGCTCGCTCATCGTCCGTAAAGATACCGCACTCCGCCAGCCGCCAGATCCGCCCCTTCCGACAACTTCGACCTTCTCCGGGCTTGCTTATGTCTTTTCATCTATTCCCTCAATGGTGTAGACTGTTGCCCGGCTTCTCGCCCAATTTTTGTCAGTCTTGTCTCTATCGGAGCACTGTGTATGCCGCCGACGCTGAACCAGCTCTTGAAGGCGATGGTCGAACAGGGGGGCTCCGACCTCCATGTGACCACGAACTCTCCGCCCCAGATCCGGGTGGACGGCACCCTGCGTCCGCTCAACCTGCCGCCGATGACGCCGACGGAGACGAAGCAGCTCGCCTACTCGATCCTGACCGACAACCAGAAACACCGGCTGGAGGAGAACCTTGAGATCGACCTGTCGTTCGGTCTCAAGGGGCTGGCCCGCTTCCGGGCCAACATCTTCCACCAGCGCGGCGCCATCGCCGCGGTGTTCCGGCAGATCCCCTATGAGATCCGCACCTTCCGCGAGCTCAACCTGCCGGCGGTGATCGAGCGCCTGTGCGAGAAGCCGCGCGGCCTGATCCTGGTGACCGGCCCGACCGGCTCGGGCAAGTCGACCACCCTCGCCGCGATGATCGACAAGATCAACCGCGAACGTGCCGAGCACATCGTCACCATCGAGGACCCGGTCGAGTACCTGCACAGCCACAAGAAGTGCATCGTCAACCAGCGCGAGATCCACGCCGACACCCATGGCTTCTCGGCCGCCTTGCGGTCGGCCCTGCGCCAGGACCCCGACGTCGTGCTGATCGGCGAGATGCGCGACCTCGAGACCGTCGAGTCGGCCCTGCGCATCGCCGAGACCGGCCACTTGACGTTCGCCACCCTGCACACCAACTCGGCGGCGCAGACCATCAACCGAATCATCGACGTCTTCCCCGCCCACCAGCAGGCGCAGATCCGCGCCCAGCTCTCGCTGGTGCTGGAGGGGATCGTCTGCCAGACCCTGATGCCCAAGGCGGCCGGCAAGGGGCGGTGCATGGCGATGGAAATCCTCATCCCCAGCTCCGCCATCCGCAACCTGATCCGTGAGGACAAGATTCACCAGATCTACGGCATGATGCAGGCCGGCCAGGCGAAGCACGGCATGCAGACCTTCAATCAGTCGCTGGCCTCGCTCTACTTCAAGCGGATGATCAGCCTGCAGGTGGCGCTCGCCCGCTCGTCCTATCCCGACGAGCTGCAGGAGATCATCAACCGCGGTCCGTCAACTCTGAACCCCGCTCTTCAGCCTTCGGGGGAGGCAAGGAGTTAAGTCATGCCCAGTTTCGTTTGGAAGGGCCGCGCACAGTCCGGTCAGATCCAGGAAGGCCAGCTCCTGGCCGATTCCCGGGATGCCGCCGTCGCCGTGCTCCGGCGCCAGCGGATCCAGGTCCTCAACATCAAGGAGAAGAGCCGCGAGATCAAGCTGATCCCGCGCTTGCCGAGCCGGGTCGGAGACAAGCGGGTCTCCATCTTCACCCGCCAGTTCTCCGTCATGCTCGACGCCGGCCTGCCGCTCGTCCAGTGTCTGGAGATCCTCGGCGACCAGGAGGAGCACCGCGGCTTCCAGACCATCATCAATCAGGTCCGCAGCGACGTCGAATCCGGCCAGTCGCTCGCCGACTCGATGAAGAAGCACCCCAAGGTGTTCGACAACCTTTACACCAACATGGTGGCGGCCGGCGAGGCGGGCGGTATCCTCGACATCATCCTCCAGCGTCTCTCGATCTACATCGAGAAGTCGGTCAAGCTGAAGAGCCAGGTCAAGTCGGCGCTGATCTACCCGGTGGCGGTCATCCTGATCGCCGCCCTGGTGGTGTTCATCATCCTCTGGAAGGTCATCCCGGTCTTCGCCCAGCTCTTCGCGGGCCTCGGCGGCGAGATGCCGTTCCTCACCCGCATGGTGATCGGCGCCAGCAACTTCGTCGGCCGCTACTTCATCTTCATCTTCATCCTGCTGATGCTCGGCGGCATGGCGATCAAGCGCTACCACGGGACCTACCGCGGCCGGCGCATCCTCGACGGCCTCCTGCTCAAGATCCCGGTGATCGGCATGCTGCTGCGCAAGATCTCCGTGGCCCGCTTCTGCCGCACGCTCGCGACGCTCACCTCTTCGGGCGTGCCGATCCTCGACGGCCTCGAGATCACCGCCAAGACGGCCGGCAACGCCATCGTCGAAGACGCCATCATGTCGGTGCGCAAGAGCGTCGAAGAGGGCAAGACGATCAGCGAGCCTCTCGCCGACACCAAGGTCTTCCCGGCCATGGTGGTCCAGATGATCAACGTCGGCGAGCAGACCGGCGCCCTCGACCAGATGCTGTCGAAGATCGCCGACTTCTACGAGGACGAGGTCGACACCGCGGTGGGCGGCCTCATGAAGCTGATCGAGCCTTTGATGATCACGGTCCTCGGCGGGGTCATCGGCACGATCGTCGCCGCCATGTACCTGCCGCTCTACTCGATCCTCAACAAGATCGGCTAGGCCGGAAGCAGACCCGAGAAGACGATGAGCCCGGGGCGGAAGGATCCGATGCAGCCTTCCGTCCCGGGCGTCTGACCCACCGGCCGCCCTCTCTGCCCCGCCATGCCCGCTCTGGCACGCCAGCTCCGGTGGTACATCGCGATCCGCGTGGTGGCGATCGGCAGCGTCCTGCTGCCCTATATCCTGCTCCAGCTCCTAGCCTCCTCGACGCCGCCGCAGGTGGTCTCGCCGGGCGAGATGGCGCCGAACGGGGCCGCGCCGGAGATGGTCGGCCCCCCGCTGCCGCCGACCCAGGCCGCCGAGCCCGTGGCGGCGCCGTCTCCGGCGCCCCTGGCCCCGGAGACCCTGCGCCCGGAGGTGGTCTACTCGCTCGGCGGCCTGACCTTCCTCGCCACGCTGCTCTACATCTCGCTGTTGCGGCTGCTGCGCCGCCATCTCACGATCCAGGCGTATATCCAGTTTTTCGGCGACCTGCTGCTGATCACCGCGCTGGTCTACCTGCTCGGCGGCATCGCGAGCCCGTTCTCGATGCTCTACCTGATCGTGATCGCGGTCGCCTCGGCCATGCTGCGCCGCCGCGCCGGACTCACCGTGGCGAGCGCCGCCTACGTGCTCTACGCGGTGCTGATCCTCGGCCTGTTCTTCGGCTGGCTGCCGCAGCCCACGCCGCCGACGCTACCGGTCTCCCTCTGGCGCCTGTTCTACAACCTCGCCGTCCACGGCTTCGGCTTCTACGCCGTCGCCCTCCTCACCTCTTACCTGGCCCACAACGTGACCCGGGTGGAGCGCGAGCTCGAAGAGAAGAGCGACGACCTCGCCGACCTCCAGGTCGCCTACCGCGACGTCATCCAGTCGATCAACAGCGGCCTGATCACCACCGACCTCGCCGGCAGCATCACCAGCGTGAACCAAGCCGGTCTCGCCCTGCTCGGCCAGCAGGAGGCCGACCTGGTCGGCCGGTCGATCCAGACCTCCGGGCTGTTCACCCTGGAGTACTGGCGCGAGCTGACCACGGCCGCGAGCGGCCGGACGGGGGGCCGCCTGCGCAGCGAGGCCGAGCTGCTGCGCGGCGGTGAGGCCCACTACGTCGGCTTCTCGATCTCCCAGCTCAGCGACGCCGACGGCCTGCTCAAGGGGTACATCGTCATCTTCCAGGACCTCACCCGCTACCGCCGGCTGCAGGAGGAGCTGCGCCTCAAGGACCGCATGGCCGCGGTCGGCGAGCTCGCCGCCGGCCTCGCCCACGAGATCGGCAACCCGCTGGCCGCCATCTCGGGCTCGGTCCAGATGCTGTCGAGCAAGCTCGAGGGGGATGCCTCGCAGCGCAAGCTGATCGACATCCTGCTCAAGGAGAGTCAGCGCCTGGACCGCACGATCAAGGGGTTCCTGCGCTTCGCCCGGCCGCGCGAGCGCTCCAGCGTGTCGTTCGACATCGCCCGCCTGCTGGCCGAGAATTTCGAGCTGCTCAAAAACAGCCAGGAGGTCTCGGACCACCACCGGCTGGAGGTGGACCTCGATCCGCCGTCGCTCTTCCTGATCGCCGACCCCGACCAGATCAGCCAGATCTTCTGGAATCTGGCGCGCAACGCCCTGCGCGCGATGCCGGACGGCGGCACCCTAAAGGTGATTGGCGGCCTCGGCCAGGAGTTCTACCGTTTCGATGTGATCGACACCGGGCGCGGCATGTCGGAGGAGCAGCGCGCCAACCTGTTCCACCCCTTCCATTCCCTTTTTGACGGCGGCACCGGGATCGGCATGGCGATCGTCTACCGCATCGTCCAGGATCACGGCGGCCGCCTGCGGGTGGACAGCCGGCCGGGCGGCGGCACGACGATCACCGTCGAGCTGCCGGTGGATACGCGGGCGGTGCTGGACGCCACGCTGTCGGTAACCCAGGAGGTGGTCGGATGAGCTCGCGCCTGCTCATCGTGGATGACGAGTCGAGCCTGCTCGACTTCCTGAGCCTGCTCTTCGAGGGCGAAGGCTTCGCGGTGGACACCGCCCGCTCGGTCGAGGAGGCGCGCCGCGCCCTCGAGCGTTCGAGCTTCGACCTCGTGCTCTGCGACATCCTGATGCCGGACGGCAACGGCCTCGATCTGCTCAAGGAGATCAAGGCCGGGGGCAACGGCACGCCGGTGGTCATGATGACCGCCTACACCTCGACCAAGTCGGCGATCGAGGCCATGAAGCTCGGGGCCTACGACTACATCTCGAAGCCGTTCGACGTCGAGGAGCTGAAGGTGGTGGCCCAGAAGGCCATCGAGCGCGCCGAGCTCGCGCAAGAAAACGTTTATCTGCGCCGCGAGCTGGAGCAGAAATACACCTTCAACAACATCATCGGCAAGAGCCCGCGGATGCAGGCGATCTTCCAGCTCGTCGAGCGCATGGCCCGAACCAACTCGACGGTCCTGGTGCACGGCGAGAGCGGCACCGGCAAGGAGCTGATCGCCCGCGCCATCCATTTCGCGAGCCCGCGCTCGGCGCGCCGCTTCCTGTCGATCAACTGCGGCGCGCTGCCGGAGAACCTGCTCGAGAGCGAGCTGTTCGGCCACGAACGCGGCTCCTTCACCGGCGCGGTGCGCGAAAAGAAAGGTTTATTCCAGGAGGCCGACCGCGGCACCCTCTTCCTCGACGAGATCGGCGAGATGACGCCGACCATGCAGGTGAAGCTGCTGCGGGCCTTGCAGGAGAAGGTGGTCCGCAAGGTTGGCGGCACCGCGGAAGAGTCGGTCGATGTGCGGATCATCGCCGCGACCAACCAGGACCTGGAGAACCGCATCGCCTCGGGGGATTTCCGGGAGGACCTCTACTACCGGATCAACGTCCTGCCGATCAACCTGCCGCCCCTGCGGCAGCGCCGGGAGGACATCCCGCTGCTGGTCGATTTCTTCCTCCAGAAGTATTGCCGCCAGATGGAGCTGCCGGCACGGCAGATCTCGATCGAGGCGATGCAGATCCTTGAGGGGTACGACTGGCCAGGCAACGTCCGCGAGCTCGAAAATCTGATCGAGCGGGTCCTGGCGCTCTCCCACAACGAGACGATCACGACCCGCGACCTGCCGGTCCACCTGCTGACCAACCGCCGCACCCGGACCGACGTGATCCAGCTCCCGGCCGACGGCCTCGACCTGGAGTCCTACCTGGAAGACATCCGCGCCCAGCTCATGGTGCAGGCTTTGGAGCGCACCGGCGGCGTCCAGACCCAGGCCGCCGAGCTCCTCGGGATGAGCTTCCGCAGCTTCCGCTACTACGCCAAGAAGGCCGGCCTCAAGGGAAGCAACGGCAATGGGGCGGATGGGGACGAGGACGAGTAGGCGTCTAGTCCGAGGCGAACTCCCTTCGAACGCGACACACGCGGCTGGGAGCGCCGGCGTCCCGCCGGCAATCCATTTCATATGCCGGCAAGATGCCGGCGCTCCCAGCCGCGATCTCTCGATGTCTCTCCGTTGGCTTGAAGGCCGCTACGGCTCCTCCCCCGCCATGTCCTGCGGGGCGACCGTGTGGGCCGAGGGCGAAGGCGCCGCGTCGCCCGGGTCGAGATCCTTCATCAGCAGGCCGTAGCCCGAGGTGCCGAGGAGGAGACGGTTGCCCGCCACCAGGCCGGTGGCGATGTCGCGGGCGGGGACCGGCACGTCCAGCGCGCGGAACTTGCGGACGGTGGCGTCGTAGAGACGGACCGTGTCGCCGGTCACCAGGACGGCCGAATAGCGCGGGTCGCCGGTCGGGAAGACGCGCGAGGCCTGTTTCGTCACCTCGACCCAGAAGGTCTCCGGGCCGCCGCGGGTCCAGGCGCCGCCGGAACCGACGTAGAGGAGCTGGTCCTCCAGGCGGCTCAGGCGACCGTTGCGGAAGGGCGAGGCATAGCTGTGGTCGGTCTCGCCGGCCAGACGG
>DATAHG010000538.1:0-2732 GCA_036263295.1 Thermoanaerobaculia bacterium
TCCAGCGGCAAGATGGGGTTCGCCCTGGCCCGCGAGGCGGCGAAGCGCGGCGCCCGGGTCTTTCTGGTCGCCGGCCCGGTGGCGCTCCCCACCCCCTCGGGGGTCGAGCGGATCGACGTCACCACCGCGCTCGACATGGAGCAGGCCGTCCACGAGCACGCCCCCACCGCCGACCTGATCATCATGAGCGCGGCCGTCGCCGACTACCGGCCGCGCCGTCTCGCCCCCGCCAAGATCAAGAAGAGCGAGGGGCTGGGCACCATCGAGCTGGACGAGAACCCCGACATCCTCGCCGGCCTGCGCGACGCGGCGCCCCTCGCCGTGACCGTCGGCTTCGCCGCCGAGACCCACGACCTGGAGACCTACGCGCTCGACAAGCTGCGGCGCAAGCGGGTCGATTTCCTGGTCGCCAACGACGTCTCGCGCAAGGACATCGCCTTTGGCAGCGAGGCCAACGAGGTCACCGTCTATCGCCGCGAAGGGGAACCGGTGTTCGTGTCCCGCCGGCCGAAATCCGAGCTATCCTCCTACCTGCTCGATCTCTTCTCGGAGGCCCTCGCGACCCGTGAGCACGAACTGGCAGCCCGCCCTCTCTGACCTGCTGCGCTATCTCGACGGAATCGGCTACGGTGACGTCTACCTGAAGCCGGCCGCCCCCCGCCGGGTCGAGCCGGAGCCGGTCCACGCCGCGGCCCCGGCGGGCCCGGTGAGCATCGCGGACGACCTGGTCGAGGCCGCCCCGCGGCCTGTCACCCCGCCACCGGTCCTGGTGCCCTCCATCCCGGCCGTCGCCCCCGTCATCTCAGCCGCCGCCGCCGATATCGCCGGGCGGGTCGAGCAACTCGCCGCCCTGGGCCAGTCGGTCGAGGGGTGTACGAGGTGCCGGCTGGCCGAAGGGCGCCACAAGGTCGTGTTCGGCTCGGGTAATCCGCGGGCGGACCTGATGTTCATCGGAGAAGGCCCGGGCGCCGAGGAGGACCGCCAGGGTCTCCCTTTCGTGGGCGCCGCCGGGGAGCTGCTGACGCGCATGATCCAGGCGATCGAGATGACCCGCCAGGATGTCTACATCGCCAACGTCGTGAAGTGCCGGCCGCCCGGCAACCGCGACCCTCAGCCGGACGAGATCGCGGCCTGCCGCGGCTACCTCGAAAGGCAGATCGCCCTGGTTCAGCCCAAGCTCATCGTGGCCCTGGGCAAGATCGCGGCCCAGACCCTTCTCGGCAACGAGAGCCCGGTCGGCCGGATGCGCGGCCAGTGGCATCAGCTCGGCGGCATCCCCATGATGGTGACCTACCACCCGGCCGCCCTGCTGCACAATCCCGCCCTCAAGCGCCCGACCTGGGAGGATCTGCAACTGGTCCGGGACCGCCTGCGCGGCGTTTGACGGACTCCACCGATCTGTCTTCAATGCTCTCGAAAGAGGGCGAAATATTGCTGACGGACATCCTTTGGGATGGCTCTATAAGCTTTACACCCCCGGAAAACGGTGTTAGTTTTATGGAGTTCCCTTTTCTCCGGTCTTTCCCAATGGCTACCCCGGAACGCTCCGAGCCCGCCGATTTCGACGACCTCTTGAAGCGCGTCGAGCCCCGGCTCAAGCGGCTTCTTTCGGTCTACCGGATCCCGGCGGAGGACGCCGAGGATCTCCTCCAGCAGGCCATGCTGGCTCTCCTGTACCAGTGGGACCGGGTGCGCGATCCCGACTGCTGGCTGCTGGGCACGCTCAAGCGCCACTGCCTGATGTACTGGCGCAAGCAGCGGCGCCGGCTGTATTCCGCCGTCGATTCGACCCTCCTCGAGTGGCTTTCGGAGCCGGTGGACCCCCCGCAGGAAAAGGCGGACCTGATCTCCGACCTCGATAGTCTCATCGGCAAGCTGCCGTTGCGCTGCCGGTCGCTGCTCCAGATGCGGTTCCGGCTGGGCTATGAAGCCCCCGAGATCGCCGAGAAGCTTGGTTACCGGACCTCCAGCATCGGCAAGATCACCACGAGGTGCCTCGCGGCCCTCTCCCGGGAGCTGTTCGCCTCCGGCCTGTCTGAGGCGCCGGAGCCTGCCGGCGCTCCGGCTCGTCCCTGTCCCTGAGGGCGGCGGGCCAGAGACCCGCTCACCCTTGCTGGCTGCCCGGGATTGCGCGGCCCGCCAGGATTGTTGGATCGCGTAGTCATGCTTGACGCCGTACCCATTCTGCCTCACCTGGAGCGCCTCCTTCACCGGATCGAAGCCACGGAGTCCCCCCTGATCCAGGTCTGGGGCTGGCCCGGTAGCGGCCGGAACACCGTGCTGTCCAACCTGCTCGACCGCCTGGGCTCCCAGGCCGCCGGCCTCGCTCTGGCCGATCTTGCCGATCCCGCCGAAGTGCGCCGCACCATGGCGGAGGCGACCGCGGCCGGAGCGACCTGGCTGATCGCGAGCGGCGGACCGGAAGAGGCGCTCGCCGAAGCGGTTCGCCGGCTGCGGCCGGGGCAGCGGCTAGTGTTTTCGAGCACTCGGGCGTGGGAGGGGCCGCTGCCGGCCGCCATTCTCCCTCCCCAGGAGCTGCTGCTGACCGAAACCGAGGTGGCCAAGCTCTGGTACCTGCTGACCGGGAGCCCCCTGGATCCGGAAGCCGCCACCGCCCTCTGGACGGCCTGCGACGGCTGGTACCGCCCCCTGCGTCTGGCGATCGAGGCGACCGGCGGCTTCGGCCTCGACCGCGCCGAGCCGGAGCGCCTCCTGGAGATCTCGCCGGTCCG
>DATAHG010000539.1:0-2749 GCA_036263295.1 Thermoanaerobaculia bacterium
TCCAGGAGCCGGCGGCCGCCGATCGCTCCGAAGATGCCCGTGAGCGCTCCCAGCCCGATCAGGCTGAGCAGGATCCAGAGCAGCGACCGGGAACGCCGCCGCCGCGGAGCGCCGTACCGTCTCGATCTCATCGCCTTGGCCATCGCGTTCTCCTTGCCTCCCGGAATGGAAGCTAGCACGGCCCGCCCCGCCCGCCCAAGATGATCGACCGCGATCGGGCCCCAGTCTGCCTGATTCCGCCGCGATTTTCCGTCTTCCTTCTGTCAGCGGCCCCACGCCGGGGTCCCGCCGACCGAAAGGAGACTTCCCATGCGATGCCGGCCGACCCGCGACCGCCAGCCCCTGCCGTCCCTGCGCCGTGCCCTGGTGCGCTCGTTCCCCACCTTCCTCGACCTGGTCGATCCCGTGTTCTGCGAAGAGGAGGGGGTCCGCCAGGTGCGTTTCCTGTCGGACGAGGATCTCGTGGACTGGCCCGCAGCCGGCCGCGGGCGCCTCGGTCTCGCGGCCGAGGTGCGGACCGCGAGCGGCCGGACCGCCCTGGTCCTCGTCCACGTGGAGAACCGGCCGGCCCGGCGGGCCGCCCTCGAACGGCGGCTCCTGCGCGGCTACCTCTGGCTCCTCGCCGGCCGCGCCCGGACCGGCTGGACCGGCCCGTCCGGGCGCGTGGTGCGGCTGATCGCCATCGTCCTCCAGGGTGGCAGTCCCGGGGTCCGCGCCGCGGCCATCGTGGAGACCTGCCAGGGGACGGAACGGATGCGGATCCCCTACACCCTCCTGTGCCTCGCGGGCCGGCCGCTGGAGGAATATTTATAGAGCAAATCTTACATTTGCGCGTCCAAAAGGATATTGATGCTTGACAAAGTCTGGTCTAGTCCTATATCACTGCCTTCCTGAAATCACCCCTGCGGCTCGTCGTGAAGGCGTCGCTGCTCTTTTAGCCCGCGCTCCGGGGCTGGATGTTGAAGCCCTGGACAGGAGGTGACATTGCGTAAAGATCGGACCGTTTCCCTTCTCGGACTGAGCCCCTGGCGGTTCGCCACCCGGACCCCCGGAGCTCTGGATGCACCGGAGAGACTCCTCAACCGGCTCGACGCTCCAAGGAAACCCGGCCTCCACTACATCGGCCTCGGCCTCCTCACCGCAAGCCTGATCAGCCTCCCCGCCCTGCAAGCCGAAACGACGGAAGCTTCCGATCTTCTCTCGACGCCTCCCCCGGCGACCCAGTCCATCCCGCAGCCCACCGCGGTCCTCGCCTCGGCGGACCTGCCCACCGCCGCCCTGCCGCAGACGGTGCAGGCTTTGCCCGCCGTCATCGCGGAGACCCGGCCGGCCGCCGCTCCGATGCCTCAGCCCGCCTCGGCGGCTCCGGTCGCCGTTCCGGCGGTAACCACGACCGCCGCTCCCGCGCCGGCGGCGACCGCCGCGCCGGCCGTTCTGACCGCTCCGGCCATTCTGGCCGTGGCCCCGGTACCCGCCGGCCCTCTGCGCCCGGCGCTCTCCTGGCTGCTCGACTTCAGCGCGGACCGCGGCATCCCGGCCTCGCCCTATGGCGACAAGATCTATGAGATCGCCAGCCGCTATTCGCTCAATCCGCACTTGGTGGCGGCGATGATCCATGTCGAGTCCGCCTTCAACCCCAAGGCGATGTCGCGCAAGGGGGCCTGCGGCCTGATGCAGCTCCTCCCCGACACCGCCCGCCGCTTCGGCGTCGGCAAGCGCGAGATCTTCGATCCCAACAAGAACCTGGAAGCCGGCGTGCGCTACGTCAAGTGGCTCTCCGACCGCTTCAACGGCGATCCGGTCCGCGTGCTGGCGGCCTACAACGCCGGGGAAGGGGCGGTCGAGCGCCACGGCGGCGTGCCCCCCTACCAGGAGACGCAGAACTACGTGCGGCGCATCTTCGGCCTCCTCGGCCTCGATCCCGCCAGCGACGCCGCCGCCCTGGTGGCGGTCGCGGCCCCGGCTGCGGCGACGGATACCGCGGCGGGCCGGTAGGTCAAACCCAGACAATCGTATCGAGGGCGGTGTTCCGCCGCCCTCCTCACACTCCGCCTTAGAGGGAAGCCCCCGAAGGGGCATGCCGCGGCTGGGAGCGCCGGCATCTTGCCGGCCTATGAAATCAATTGCCGGCGGGACGCCGGCGCTCCCAGCCGCGTTTTCCTACTGCCGCCCCCCCGCCTGCGTCTTCACCGGCGGCGCCGGGCGGGTAGGGAGCTTCCTGGGCTCCTTCGCCATCTGCTCCAGCAGCACCTCCACCCCTTTTTCGAGCTGCGGGTCGCGGCCGTCGATCACCGACTTGGGATCGTTTTCGACCCGGATGTCCGGGTCCACTCCATAGCCCTCGATGATGTACTGCCCCTCGGGCGAGGCCGAGGCCGACTCCGGGACGCTGATGGCGCCGCCGTCGATCAGCGGGCCGCGGTCGCCGATCCCGACCACGCCACCCCAGGTGCGGGTGCCGATCAGGGGACCGAGACCGGCGCGCTTGAACATCGCCGCGAACATGTCGCCGTCCGACGAGGTGGACTCGTTGATCAGGGTGACCTGGTGGCCGTGGAAGGTCGAATACGGGAAGACCAGCGGGTCGTCGTTGGTGCGGGCGAAGTCTACCGACAGCAGGACCCGGCGCAGACGCTCCAGCAGCATCCAGGAGACGCTGCCGCCGCCGTTGCTGCGGATGTCCACGATCAGCCCCTCCTTGCGGACCTGCGGGTAATAGCGCTTGATGAACTCGCGCAGGCCGTCCTCT
>DATAHG010000540.1:0-2864 GCA_036263295.1 Thermoanaerobaculia bacterium
CGCAGGCGCTGCCGCAGCTCGGCCGGGAGGACCTCGGGGTACTGGAGGGCCAGCCGCTGCAGGGCGATCTGGGTGCGCTCGCAGTTGTTGCGGGCCCAGCTCGGGCCGCAGGAGCCCAGGGCGGCGGTCGCCCAGCGGATCGCGTCGGAGCGGTGGGCGGGCGCCTCGGTCCCTCCCCGGGCGGCGAGGGCGGCGGCGGCGAGCGCCCCGGCGCCCAGGCGCTGCTCGTCCAGCCGGTGGATCGCCTTTTCCAGCCGGCGGAGCTGTCCGAGCCCGATTTCCAGATAGCGATCGTCGCGCCCGGCCGGCCCGGCGAGGTCGGAGCCCTTGGAAACCGGAGTGGCGGGCAGGGGAATGGCCAGCAGCGTCCATGCCGCGATCACCATCCCGATGCCAAACTGACGCTGACCGGCCCGCATCCTCGACCTCCCCGGGAGACCCCGCCATGCAGGATCGAGGCCGCCGGAATGGGACTGGCCCCGATCGTGCTTCTAACAGACAGACATGGAACTGAGCACCATCCTTCAATACGTCGGAATCGCCATCGTCGTCATCCTGGCGCTGGCGGGCCTCACCCTGACCTGGGCGTTCCAGCGGCTGCGCCGGATCCGGGTGCCGGCGAACGCCGACTTCTTCACCACGATCCGCGCCGTGCCGCTGGCCCTGGTGGCCGGCCTCGACCTGCTGGACCTGGCGCTCGACTCGTTCTCGACGCCGATCATCTGGGTGATCCTGAACCGGCTGAACCTGAGCGCGCTGCGCAACGTCGCCTCCTTCGAGGCGCTGATCCCGTTCACCGGTCCGATCCCGACCCTCACCCTGGCATGGTTTGCGGCGCGCGCCCTCAACCTGGGGGAGACGCCGGACCCGAGCGTCATCGAGACCGAGCGGGTCGGCCCCCACCAGTACGCACCGCGGATGAACCGCTGAAGGCTGCCATGGCGACGAATTCCCCGGCGGTAGCGACCAAGACCTGCGTCATCCTGAATCCCAACGCGGGCAGCGTCGGGACGGCGGGGGAGATCTCCACCGCGATCCAGAAGGCGCTGGCCGAGAGCCATGGGTCCCATGGGGGGGAGGTGGAGATCCGCCTCACCGAAAAGGAGGGGGACGGCCGCGCCCTGGCCGCCGAGGCGGTGCGGGCCGAGGCCGACCTGGTCGTCGCCGTGGGCGGCGACGGCACCCTCAACGAAGTGCTGAACGGCATGGCGGAGGGCTTCGGCAAGGTCCGCCTCGGGCTGCTCCCGCTCGGCACCGGCAACGACTTCGCCCGTTCGATCGGCATCCCGGCCGACCTCGACGAAGCGCTCAAGGTCCTCGCCGAGGGGCGGACCCGCCGGGTGGACGTGGCGGTCGCCCGCATCGGCGGCGGCGAGCCGCGCTGCTTCCTCAACATGTCGGCCGGCGGCTTCAGCGGCAAGGTCAGCGAGAAGGCCGACGAGGCCAAGGAGCGCTGGGGGCCGCTCTCCTACCTGCGCAGCGCCCTCGGCGCCCTCCCCGATCTGCACGGCTTCCAGTCGGTGATCACCCTGAACGGCTCGGAGCGGCTGGAGCTGGAGACCTACAACATCGTGATCTCGAACGGCCGCTTCGTGGCGGCCGGCATCCCGGTCGCCCCCCAGGCGATCGTGGACGACGGCCTGCTCGACGTCATGATCGCCCCGGAGGCCTCGATGGGCCAGCTCGCCCTGCTCCTCCCGCAGGTCCTCCTCGGCCGCCACACCAACAGCGACCTCCTGATCTTCCGCCGCGTCACCCGCGTCGAGATCTCCTCCGTCCCGCCGATGACCTTCAATGTGGACGGCGAGCTCTGCGGCGAGGATCCGGCGATCTTCGAGGTCCTGCCCAGGGCGCTGGAGGTCGTGGTCGGCCCCGAAGGAGAGGGGAACCAGGCGCTAACTTCGTAGCCGTAACGCTACGCCTTGGATGCCGGTGCTGGGAGCGCCGGCATCTTGCCGGCAGATGAAATCAATTGCCGGCTGGAAGCCGGCGCTCCCAGTATTGCCTACCCCGCCAGATCCCGCACCGCCGGCAGCATCCCGAACCCGTCCGCCGCCGCCACCCCGGCGAGGATGGCCTCCGCCACCGCCCGCTCCGCCAGCACTCCGACCTGATTGACATGGGCCCGCCGGGCCCCGCTCGACAGCACCACCACGAGATCGCCGTCGTAGAGCGACAGGGCCGGCACGAGGGTCCGGTAGAACCCTCCGAAAGCCATCTGGCAGACCTTGATGAGCCCGGCCTTGGGCAGGGCGGCGTCGGTCATCACCACCGCGAGCGTGGTGTTGCCCTCCCAGGGGTGCGGAGTCCCGGGGGGCGTTGCCGCGAGCACCCGCTCGGCCCCAGCCAGCTCGCGGGAGCCCGGCGCCGTCCGGCAGCCGGCCAGGGGCCTGCCGTCGAGGTGCCGCACGTCGCCGAAGGCGTTGACCGCCACGGCCGCGGCGACCGTCACGCCGCCCTCGCCGGAGGCGTCGGCCGGAACCGTCAAGCTCGCAAAGCCGAATCCCCCTTTCATGCCGTGGTCGCGCCCCAGCGCCTTGCCCACGGTGGCGCCGGTCCCCGCCCCGACGCTGCCGACCGGGATCTCTCCCACCCCTGCGGCATTGGCTGATTCGAGCGCCAGCCGCGCCAGCTCCGGCCCAGGCCGGGCGCCGGAGTCCCCGAACCCGAGATCGAAGAGGATGGCGGTGGGGACCAGGGGGACCGGGATCACCCCGGTTTGAAAGCCGAAGCCGCCGCGGGCCAGGAAGTCCACCACCGGATCCGCGGCGGACAGGCCGAAGCCGCTCCCCCCGGCGAGCACCACGGCATGCGCGCGGCTCGCCACGTGCTGCGCCGAGACCAGCGAGTCGAACTGCCGCGTC
>DATAHG010000541.1:0-1766 GCA_036263295.1 Thermoanaerobaculia bacterium
CTCTCTGGCTGCAATCGTTCGAAGGGCAGACGGTGGTGATCGGCGGGGCGCGGGGGTGGAAGCCGGGCGCCGTGGTGCTCCCCTCGGTGCATTTGAGGGAGGCGGGGCTGGACCGCGAGGGGCCGTTCTCCGAACAAAACCTTTATATCGACATCGGAGCCGAGAGCGCTGCCGAGGTGGCGGAGATGGGCATTCGCCGGCTCGACCCGGTGGCGCTGATCCGGCGGCCGTCCCGTCTGGCCGGCGGCCTGGTGGCCGCCCCGGCGGCGGCGAGCAAGGCGGCCTGCGTCGCCCTGGCCGAGGCGGCGCGGCGCTACCGGCCTACCCCGGGGACCGGCACCGTCGTCTTTGCCTGGACTGCCGCCAACGGCCTCAACGGAGCCAGCCTGCAGCACCTGATCCGGCGGCACTCGCCGTTCCAGGAGGCGATCCTGCTCGGAGACGGCCCGGGCGGATTCGGCTGGGAGGACGTCGACCGGGGTTCCCCTCTGCCCAGGTGGCTCCCGGCGCCCGGCTCGGGCCTGATCGGCGCCGGCACGCTGCCCGCCGGTCTCCAGGTCCCGACGGCGCCTCATTCGGATGCCGGCGGGATCGGCGCGGACATCCCCCGCGTCGGATATCTCGGAATTCCCGCCCGCTATCCCGGCACGCCGGTCGAAACAATCGCTTTTCGCGACGTGAAGGCGTTGGCGGACGCGCTCCTCGCCAGCCTCGGCGGCAATCCGACTCCGCCGTCCCCCGGCCCCGATCTTCCCGCGCCGCCGGCTCTTGCCGAGGAGAACAAGGGGCACCAAGTGGCGGCCCGGCTGCTCGGGTCGCTGATCGCGCGCTACGGCGTGAGCGGCGCGGAAGGGCCGGTGCGTGAAGAAGTCCTGCGCAACCTCCCCAAGTGGGCGAAGCCGGAGACAGACGCAAAAGGAAATGTGACCGTTACGGTGGGGAGTGGGGGAGAGCCGCTCCTGTTTGTGGCCCATATGGACGAGGTCGGCTTCCGGGTCGAAGAGGTCCTGCCGGACGGGCGGCTGCGACTCCAGACCCGCGGCGGCCTGCTGCCATCCGTGTGGGAGGCCCAGGCCGCCCTGGTCCACGGCGGCCCCGGCTCTGACCCGGTGCCGGGCGTCTTCGAGCCCCGGGAGGACTGGCGGACGTCCAAAAAGGCCGTCCCGCCCCTCCCCCTCACCGTCTATCTGGGCGTCGGCTCGGCCCAGGAGGCGGCGTCTCTCGGCATCCAGGCGGGCAGCACGGTCACCATGCCGAAACGGATGCTGCGGATCGGCCGCCACCGTGTCCTCGCCCGCAGCTTCGACGACCGGGTGGGCTCGACCGCCCTTCTGCTTGCTCTGCGGCAGCTCGATCCCGCGAAGCTCAAGCGCCGCGTCACCTTCGCCTGGTCGGTCGAGGAAGAGGTCGGCCTGAATGGCTCCCGGGCGCTGGCGGAGCGGATGCACGACTTCGCCGAGGTCCATCCGGTCGACACTTTCGTCTCGTCGGACTCCCCGATCGAATCGCCGCGCTATGCCCATGCTCTCCTCGGCCAAGGCCCGGTGCTGCGGGCCATGGACAACGGGTTTCTCGCGCCGCGCCCGCTGATCGATCGCTTTCTCGCGCTGGGAGAGCGCCGCGGCATCCCCCTCCAGGTCGGCTTTACCGGCGGCGCCACCGACGGCATGCCGTTCCTCGCCGACACCCCCGTCATGCTGCCGTTCTCCTGGCCAGGGCGCTACTCCCACTCGCCCATCGAGGTGGCCGACCTGCGCGACCTCGAA
>DATAHG010000542.1:0-7223 GCA_036263295.1 Thermoanaerobaculia bacterium
TTCTCCCTGGACTCCGTGATCACGGCCGTCGGCATGGCCAACGAGCTGCCGGTCATGATCACCGCGGTGGTGGCCGCGGTCCTCGTGATGATGGTCGCCGCGGGCCCGATCAGCGACTTCGTGGCCCGCCACCCGACCATCAAGATGCTAGCCCTCTCCTTCCTGCTGCTGATCGGCATGTCGCTGATCGCCGAGGGTCTCGACCAGCACATCCCGAAGGGCTACATCTACTTCGCGATGGGGTTCTCGGTCTTCGTGGAGATGCTCAACCTGCGGCTGCGCAAGGGGAGCGCCAAGCCGGTGGCGCTGCACCAGGCCTATGTGAAGGATGCCCCGAAGCCGGCGCCGGGTCCCCGCAGAATGCCGGGCGGGGGCGGGCCGAAGAAGCCGGGAGGCGGCGGCAGGAAGCGCTGAGGCCCCCGCCCAGCGCCCCCGTCCGCCCGACCCTCAGGTCCGCCGGAACTCGCGGGTCTCGCCGTCGGCGAAGACGAGGACGAGACTGTCGGTGCCGATATCCTGGATCTCGCCCCGGCCGAAGATGGGGAGGGTCAGGATCTCCCCCTTGCGGAGACTGCCGAGGTCCCGCTCGCCGAGGATCGGTCCGAGCGCCAGCACCTCGGGGGCCCGGGTGGGCATCCGCACCGGCGGCTCGGCGCGCGGCGCGACCGGCTTGAGGTCGGGCTTCAGGCAGTTGTCGCAGTGGCCGCAGTGGTAGTCGTTGTGGTTCTCCTCCGCCCCTTCGAGCGCCTCGCCGAAGTACTCCAGCAGCGCCTTCCACCGGCACAGGGCGGTCTGGGCGTAGAGCACCATCCGCTTGAGCTTTTCGCGGTCGGCCTCGGCCCGCTGCTCGTAGCGCCGCGCCAGCTCGGCCAGCTCCTCCTCCGACAGGCCGCCGCGCATCAGGGAGAACATCCCGGGCTCCGCCTCGTCGGCCAGGCCGAGGTCGCGCATGGCGGTGAGCACCACCCGCACCTTGGTCTTGGCCACCTCGGACGCCTTGGCCTGGACCGCTTCGAGCGCGACCGGATGGCGGTCTGCCTTCAACCGGTCGAGCGCCCG
This sequence comes from Thermoanaerobaculia bacterium, assembly GCA_036263295.1. GTDB lineage: Bacteria > Acidobacteriota > Thermoanaerobaculia > Multivoradales > UBA5704 > DATAHG01. Next base: position 1,060 of record DATAHG010000542.1, read on the forward strand.
GTAGACGTCGCGGAAGTGCTCGGGCTTGGGGTAGCGGCCGTTCAGGAAGAAGAGCTGCGTGTTGCGGTCCTCCGGCTGATACAGGAGGATGCAGCGGGCGGTCTCGCCGTCCCGCCCCGCCCGCCCGGCCTCCTGGTAGTAGGACTCCAGGGACCCCGGCAGGTTGTAGTGGATGACGAAGCGGATGTCCGGCTTGTCGATCCCCATGCCGAAGGCATTGGTCGCGACCATGGCCTCCAGATTGCCGGCCATGAAGCGCTCCTGGCTGGCCTTGCGCTCGCGGGCGCCGAGCCGGCCGTGGTAACGCGCCACCTCCAGGCCACGGCCGGCGAGATAGCCCGCCACCTCCTCGCAGTCGCGCACGGTCGAGACGTAGACGATCCCGGTGCCGTCGATCTCGGCGAGGAGCCGGGCGAGGTGCTCGCGCTTGGTCTCGTCGTCCGGGCAGGGGATCACGCTGAAATGAAGGTTCTCCCGGTAGATCCCGGTGTCGAAGATCTCCATCTCCTCGCGGCCGAGCTGGACGCGGATGTCCTCGATCACCCGGTCGGTGGCGGTGGCGGTGAGGGCCAGGACCGGCGGATCGCCGAGCGCCGCGATGGCCTGCCGGAGTTGCAGGTAGGCCGGCCGGAAGTCGTGTCCCCACTGCGAGATGCAGTGCGCCTCGTCGATCACGAAGACGTCGATCCGATTGGTGCGGAGAGTCTCCAGGAACTCGGGCTGGGTCAGCCGCTCCGGCGTCACGAAGACGAACTCCCGCTGCTCCTTCTGGATCTGCTCCAGGACCTCGCTCTCCTCCCGGGCGGAGAGCGTGCTGTTGACCTGGGCGGCGTTCATGCCCAGCTCCTGCAGCTTGTCCACCTGGTCCTTCATCAGGGAGATCAGCGGGGAGACGATGACGGTCGTGCCCGGGAGCTCGGCCCCCGGAAGCTGATAGCACAGCGATTTGCCGGCGCCGGTCGGCATGATGGCCAGGGTGTCGCGGCCCGCCATGACGGAGCGGATCACCTCTTCCTGGCCTTCACGCAGAGAGTGAAAGCCGAACTGGCGGCGCAGCGTTCGCCGGAGGGCGGGGCTCGGAAGCTTCTCTGTCATTGGGATTCTCTCAGAAGGGGCTGTCGCGGGTAGTCGCCAAGCAGTCGGAAGCCCAGGGAAGCAACGAGCGTGCCGTCTCAAAAAACCGTCCGCGACCCTAAACGCAAGGCCCTCCGGCTGCGTATAGAGCTTGACTCCGGACGGCTCCGGCCGACGGGCCGGAGAGAATCCACTTTGTACAGACGGAACGGGTTGACGGGCGGGTTGGCCGGGTTTACAATGAATCTACACAGTTAGTGAAAGGGGTATAGGTAGTTTCTGACGTTCTCGGCTCGCGTTGACTTCTCGTGACATGAGCCGGAATCCGCGTCGGGATCGACTCCCAACCCTTCTCTGTCGCAACGGAATTCCTAGAGGGGCTGAAGCTATGGTTACATTCGTGGGCACGCTGGCTATTGGAGCGATCACCGGCTGGATGCTGGAGCAGCAGTACGGGATCAAGATGGTGCGCTGGTACCGGATGCAGCAGATGCGGGCGCGGGTCGCCCGGCGGCCGACCGACTGCCAGGACTAGCCGCCGCGCGGCTGCGGGCCGGGGCCGCGAGCCCCGGAAGACGTTCAAGGACTCCCAGGACAGCGAGGACCAAGGACCGACGTCCTTGCCTTCCTCGAAGTCCTTGGAGTCCTCGGCTTTTTTGGGGGGCTTTTCGGGGACGGCTCAGCCGCAGGTGACCCGCACCCGGTGCCAGGCGTTGTTCATGTAGCCTTTAAAATTCCAGACGTGGGCGGTGTCCGCCGGCTGGGTCTGGGCGGCGGAGTCCCAGGCCCGGCAGACGATCTCGTGGGCTCCCGGCCCGAGCGTCAGCTGCCCCGTGAACTGGCGCCACGTCCAGGGCCCGCGGTGCGGGTCGGAGTCGAGCGCCGCGACCGTCCAGGTGCGGCCGCCGTCGGCCGAGAGATCGACCCGGGCGACGCTCCGGTCGCCGCCGGCCACCGCCCAGCCCCGCACCGTCACCTCCCCGGCCTCCAGGGTCTGCCCGTCGCGCGGCGAGGTAATCACCGAGCTCACCGACATCTCGCCGAGCATCAGGCCGCTCTCCCAGTCCACCGAATCCGGCCCCATGTGGGGCGGGAAGAGGCGGTAGGCCTTGGCCTGGAAGTAGTTGTCCGACGGCTCCTCCTGGAGAGTCACGGTGGACAGCCACTTGACGCTCCTCGCCCCGATATAGCCCGGCACCACCACCCGCAGGGGGGCGCCGTGGACCGGCGGCAGGGGCTCGCCGTTCATCTCGTAGGCCAGCAGCACCTCGGGGTGGAGCGCCTTGTCGAGCGGGATCGAGCCGCCGAAATTAAAGCGATGGCCGTGGCGCTCGGTCTCGTCGAGACCCAGGAAGGCGACGTGGCGGGCCTCCGGCTCGACATCCACGGCGGCCAGCAGGTCGCGCAACGGGATCCCTCCCCACTCCGCCGTGCCGATCGCCTCGGTCCCCCAGCCCAGCTCGCCCGGGATGGGGGCCACCGCCATCATCTCCAGGCGGCGGTTGCCGGCGCATTGCAGGGTGGCGGCGACCCGGGTCTTGGGGAGGCGCTGGATCTCCTCGAGCGAGAAACGCAGCGGGCGCTTCACCCGGCCGTTGACCGTCAACCGGAAGGCGCCGGTCTCCACCCGCGGCACGTCGCCGTGGTTGCGAACGAAGAAGTGCTCCTTCGGGGTGAGGAACGTGCGCTCCAGGCGCTCGGGGCCGGGCCCGCCGTTGAAGGGATCGGCGCTGCGGACCAGCAGGTCCGGATGCTTGCCAAAGCCAGGGCTGGTCATGCGAAGGGTCTCACGCGGGGAGGCTACTCGTCATAGGAGAGGTGGCGCGTACATCGGCGGTAGCGCCCGTCCGCCTCGGGCTGGAAGATCGAGCAGTGGTCCATCTCGCCACCGTAGACGTGGAGGGTGAGCGAGATGCGGTCCGGGCGGGGATTGGCGAGCACGTGGTACTCGAACGGGGGGATCAGGGCACCGGCCGAGCCGGCGTGGGCCTGAATGCTGTCCTGCACCGCGAAGCGGCAGAGGCCGGCGGTGTCCTCACCCTCCTCCAGCTCGTAGCGGGTGACCTCCATCTCCCCCTCGACCACCCCTTCGACGCACCAGATGCCCGAATGGTCGTGGAGGGCGGTGCGCTGGCCCGGCCCCCAGGTCATGACCACGGCGGTGAAGCCGAGCTCGGGGTCGCGGTGGAGGAGCCGCCGGGCGTAGGAGTCGGGGCGGACATTCCGGAAGCGCTCCGGAAAAGTCAGCCCTTCGGCCGGGATGAACGCCTCCAGATCCGCCTTGATCCGGTGCGTGATCGCCTCGACGTCCCCGAGCTGGACCGCCTGGCGCAGCCGCTCGATCAGGGGAGCTACCTCAACCGCCTGTGTGCTCATCTCAGATCTCCCGAGGGTTCAATCCTGCTCCAGACCCAGGATTCAATCCTGCTCCAGATAGGTATAGCCGGACAACCCCTCTTCGTAGCGGCGCACCAGCCGGCGCGACTCTTCGAGCGTCATGCGCTTGGCTCGCAGGGCGGCCTCGGCGGCCCGGCGCACCCGCGCCACCAGGGTGTCGCGGTCGTAGCGCACGTAACGCAGCACGTCCGTCACGGTGTCGCCGTTGACCACGCCGTCGATCCGGTAACCCTCCTCGGCGTCCAGGGAGACGTGGACCGTATTGGTGTCCCCGAACAGGTTGTGGAGGTCACCGAGGATCTCCTGGTAGGCGCCGACCAGGAAGGCCCCCAGGTAATAGGGCTCCCCCGCGGCGAGCGGGTGCAGCTCCAGGACATCCTTGACGTCGCGGCGGTCGATAAAGTGATCGATCTTGCCGTCCGAGTCGCAGGTGATGTCGGCGAGCACGGCGCGGTTGCTCGGCTCCTCGCTCAGCCGGTGGATCGGCAGGACCGGGAAGAGCTGGTCGATCGCCCACGAGTCGGGCAGCGACTGGAAGACCGAGAAGTTGCAGAAGTAGGTATCGGCCAGCGAGCGCTCCAGCCCCTCCAGCTCCTCCGGGAGCTCGTCGAGCGTGCGGCTGATCTTGAGGATCTTCTGGCAGATCGCCCAGAACAGGCTCTCGGCGAGGCCGCGGTCCTCCAGCGAGAGGTGGCCGAAGCTGAACAGGGTCAGGCACTCGTCGCGCGCCGAGATGGCGTCGTGGTACGACTCGATCAGGTTCTTGCGCGACACCTCGCGATAGGTCTCGTGCAGGTTGCGCAGCGGCAGCTCGACGTCGGCCGGCAGCTCGCGCGGGATCTGCCCGACGGAGAACTCGGACATCCCGAGCACGTCGAAGATCAAAACCGCGTGGTGGGCGACGGTCGCCCGGCCCGACTCCGACACGATGATCGGATGCGGCACCTCGCCGCGGTCGCAGACCTCCATGATCCCGTAGACGATGTCGTTGCAGTACTCCTGCAGCGTGTAGTTGAGCGACGACGTGAAGTTCGTCTGCGAGCCGTCGTAGTCCACCCCGAGGCCGCCGCCGACGTCGATATAGCTCAGGCCGGAAGCGCCCATGCGGACCAGGTTGACGTAGATCTGCGCCGCCTCGCGCAGGCCGTCCTTGACCGAACGGATCGAGGAGATCTGGCTGCCGAGGTGGAAGTGGAGCAGCTCGAAGGTGTCGAGCAGGTCGTGCTTGCGCAGAAAGGCGATGGCATCCATCAGGTCGCGCCCGGACAGGCCGAACTTCGAGCGGTCGCCGCCCGAGGCCTCCCAATGCCCGGAGCCGCGGCTCGACAGGCGGGAGCGGATGCCGATGCGCGGCCGCACGCCGGTGCGCTCGGCGAGTCGCTGGATCAGCGGCAGCTCGGACGGCTTCTCGACCACCAGGATGACCTTGCGGCCGAGCTTGGAGGCGAGCAGCGCGGTCTCGATGTACTCCTCGTCCTTGTAGCCGTTGCAGACGATGAGGGCGTCCTCATCCTCCAGCATGGCCATGACGGCGAGAAGCTCGGGCTTGGAGCCCGCTTCGAGCCCGAAGTGATAGGGCCGGCCGTACTGCACCAGGTGCTCGACCAGGTAGCGGTCCTGGTTGACCTTGATCGGATAGACCCCGCGGTACAGCCCCTGGTAGCCGTACTCGGTGATGGCGCGGTTGAACGCCTCGTTGAGCTCGACGACCCGGGCCTTGATGATCTCGGAGAAGCGGAACAGCAGGGGGAGGCCGATGCCGCGCTCCCGCACCTCGTCCACCAGCTCCTTGAGATCGATGGCGGGGCTTTCGGGGCCGTTGGGATGGACCGCGATATTGCCCCGGTCGTTGACCGAGAAGTAGTTGTTGCCCCATCCCCGGACGTTGTAGAGGTCGAGGGAGTCGGCAGGGGTCCAGCGAGTGGTCAGCGCAGCGGTCGCGGCCATCTCTTTCCGGGGTGCTCCTTTGCCCTGAAGGGCGATGTCGGTTTCGGGCGCCGGGTTGCAGAGAGACACGAAACCCATCCGGGCAGGCCCGGCGCGGCAGGCACTTTAACATGAAAGGCGGGGTGCGCCTTCCCGCCAGGCTTCCCCGGGGAAAACGGCCTTCAGCGGCCCGGCCGGGCCCCCCGTTTCGCGCTGAATTTGAACAGGTGCTGGGAGGGGAGCGTCTCGATCGTGTCGAGCAGGGTGAAGCCGGCCGGCTGCCACTCGCCGAGCACCTGCTCGACCGACATGCGGTGGGCCTCGTTGATGTGGGACGCCGTGTCCCCCTCGGCGCGGTACTCGACCAGGATGACCATGCCGCCGGGGGCGAGGCTCTCGCGGATGTGGGCCAGCATCGGCTCCGGCTGCTGGAACTCGTGGTAGACGTCCACCAGGAGGATGCGGTCGACGCCCCCCACGGGCAGCTTCGGATCGGTCTCGGTGCCGAGCACCGGCTCGATGTGGGCGACCCCCTCGCGCGTCGCGTAATCGCGCAGCAGGTCGAGCATCTCGGGCTGGATGTCCACCGCCAGCACCTTGCCGGCCGGGCCGCCGGGCGGCGCCACCACGGGGGCGATCCGCCGGCTGAAGTAGCCGGTGCCGGCGCCGATCTCCGCCACGGTCATCCCCGGTTGGAGGTCCATGGCGGCGAGGACGAGATCCGGCCGCTCCAACTGGTCGCGCCCCTCGCGCTCCAGCCAGGCGGC
>DATAHG010000543.1:0-1906 GCA_036263295.1 Thermoanaerobaculia bacterium
CAGGAGGAGGACCCCAACTCCCGCTATCTCGCCGCCCTCATCGCCTTCTACGAAGGGCGCTACGACGAGAGCATCGCGAAGGCCCGCCAGGCGGCGCAGGACCGGGTCGGCTTCTACGAGGCCACCCAGCTCGAAGCCGAGGCCTACGCGGCCCAGGCGGACCAGGCGACGGACAGCGGCCGCTTCGACGAGGCGTTCCGGTTCTACGACCGGGCCGGCGAGGTCTACCGCGACCTCCTCGCCCGGGTGCCGAGCGACGCCTCGCTCTATGCCGGCGAGTGCTCCCGCCGAGCCCGCAAGATCGAGGCGGAAGCCATCAGCCAGAGATTCGTGGAGCCGAGCGTGGAAGAGGCCCTGGGCTTCTGCGACCGCGCCCTGCAGATCGATCCCGAGCTGACCGAGGCGCTCACCCAGAAGGCCCGGCTCTACCGCCGCCGCGGGCTCCAGCGGGTGCGCCAGGGGGAGGACTCGCGGGCCGACCTCGCGGCCGCGGTCGCCGCGACCGAGCGCGCGATGGCGCTCAACCCGCGCAACAGCCTGGCCTACAACACCTTCGCCGTGGTCCTGCGGTCCCAGGCCGAGCTGCTGGGGAGGAGCCCGGCCGCCGTCCCCACCCTGCAGCGGGCCGCCACCGCGGCGCGCCGGGCGGTCGAGCTGCAACCCGACCGCGCCTCCTACCAGAGCGACCTCTGCACCATCTACGTCACCATGGCCGAGTCCGACAAGGCCGATCCGCGCTCGGCGCTCGAAAAGGGGATCGCGAGCTGCGACGAGGCGGTCCGGCTCGACCCCGGCCTGGTGTCGGCCCACACCAACCTGGGGAGCGCCTGGAAGTCGCTGGCCGAGTACCAGATCACCCGCGGCATCGACCCCACCCAGGCGGTCGAGCGGGCGGTCGCCTCGACCGAGCGGGCGGTGTCGATCAACCCCCGGCGGGCGCCGTTTCACAACAATGTGGGGAACGCCTACCTGACCCTCGCCGAGTACCAGATGAAGCGCGGCGCCGACCCGCGCCCGACCCTGGAGAAGGCCGCCCGGGCCTACCGCCGGTCGATCGAGGTGGACCCCAAGTACCAGTACGGCGCCTTCAACCTGGCCTGGGCCGAGCGCAGCCTCGGTCTCGCCCTGCTCGAACGGGGGGAGGACCCCGGCCCCGCTCTCGCCCGGGCCGGCGCGGCGCTGGAGACCGCGCTGCGGCTGAACCCCGAGGACGCCGACAGCTTCCTTGAACGCGCCCGCACCGCCCTGATCGCCGGCCGCTGGGAGGCCCGCCAGCGCCGCGATCCCGGCGCCGCTTTCCAGGCCGCCGTGGCCGACCTTGGACGCGCCGAGCAGCTCGACCCGGCCGAGCCCGAGATCCACCTCACCCAGGCGCAGGTCGAGCGCCATCGCGCCGCCTGGAGCCTCGCTCAGTCCCAACCCGACCGCGCCCGCCGCGAGATCCAGTCCGGCCTGGGTCACATCGCCGAGGCCCTGGCCACCAACCCCGGCGATCCGCTGGTCCTCGCCGAGCAAGGCGTCTTGCAGAGCCTCGCGGCGCGCCTGGAGATCGATCCCGTCCGCCAACGCGACCAGGCCCGCCGCGCCGCCGCCTCGCTCACCCGTGCCCTCGACACGGATCCCCTTCTGCGCCGGGAGTACGGCGCGGCGCTCGCGGAAGCCCAGAAGCTGGCCCGCTAAAATCCGTGACAACCTGGCGCCAGGTTGTCACGTCGCATCGAGAGAACGTAACAACGTTCGCGGAGAAAGTGACAACGTCTCCATGCAAAGTGACGAAGTGTGGAGACATCGTGACAACGTCTCCAGAGAGCGTCACGAAATGGAGAGAGTTGGTCACAACATCTCCACACATCGTCACAACATGCACATCGAATGGGACGACACTCCGAGAGAAAGCAACAACGCG
>DATAHG010000544.1:0-4833 GCA_036263295.1 Thermoanaerobaculia bacterium
CACCGCTACCCCGTGGGCCTGGAGCAGCAGCTCTTCTCGCTCAAGACCCGCCTGATCCTCAAGGCGCGCGGGATGGACCCCGCCCAGGAGAGCCTCGTTCGATGAGCCCGAGAGAGTTGCCGGTCCCGCCGTTCTACGAACCCGCCCGGGCGCGCGAGCACGCCTACCGCCCGGACCAGCAGGCCGTCTTCGACGCAGCTCAGGCGTGGCGGCGCGAGCACGGGATCCGCCCCTCCCATACCGACCGGCGCAAGGTCCATCTCCTGCTGATCGACGTCCAGAAGGACTTCTGCTTCCCGGAGGGGACCCTCTACGTCGGCGGGCGCAGCGGCACCGGCGCGATGGACGACAACGACCGCATCGCCCGCTTCCTCTACCGCAACCTGGAGACGATCACCGACGTCACCTGCACGCTCGACACCCACTTCCCCTTCCAGATCTTCTTTCCCTCGTTCTGGATCGGCGAGGACGGCCTGCCGCCCGGGCCGCATCGCGAGGTCACCACTGCCGACCTTGAAGCCGGGCTTCTCCGCCCCAATCCCGACCTCGCCGCCTGGATCTGCGACGGCGACCCGGAGTGGCTGCGGCGCCAGGTCGAGTTCTACTGCCGCGAGCTCGAGCGCGCCGGCAAGTACAAGCTCTACCTCTGGCCGCCGCACTGCCTGCTGGGGAGCGACGGCCACGCCCTGGCCGGGGTGATCCACGAGGCCCGCCTGTTCCACTCCTTCGCCCGCGGCGCCCGCGGGGGCATCGAGATCAAGGGCGGGAACACGCTCACCGAGAACTACTCCGTCCTCGCTCCCGAGGTGCTCTTCCGGCACGACGGCGGCACGCTCGCCGAGCGCAACGTGGATTTCATCCGGATCCTGCTCGAAGCCGACGCCGTGATCATCGCCGGCCAGGCGGCCAGCCACTGCGTCAAAAGCTCGATCGAGGACCTGCTCGGCGAGATCCGTGCGGTGGACGCGGACCTCACCCGCAAGGTCTATGTGCTGGCGGACTGCATGTCGTCGGTGACCGTGCCGGATCCGGGGCGGCCCGGGGAGTTTCTCGCCGACTTCACGCCGCAGGCCGAGGAGGCGCTGCGGCGCTTCACCGAGGCGGGGATGCATGTGGTGCGATCGACCGAGCCGGTGGAGGCTTGGCGTACCGCGGCTGGGAGCGCCGGCATCTTGCCGGCAAAGTAACCTTTTTAGATTAGATGGCCGGCAAGATGCCGGCGCTCCCAGCCGCGTGTGTCGCGGGATCGGATCTCTACGGGATATTCAAGCTCTTCCCGTTGTCATCCAGCCCGAGCGACAGGAGAAACGGCACCGCCCGGTGGGCCCACCAGTCGGGGCCGGGGTACGAGGCCGCCGAACGGCCGAAACAGCTCTCCAGCATGTCGGTGCGAACCACTCCGGGGTTGACCGCCACCACGGCGAGGCCGCGCGGGATCTCCTGGGCGAGGGCGCGGGTGAGCCCCTCGATCCCCCATTTGGTGGCGCAGTAGGGGGCGACTTCCGGCGAGGCGGTCCGCCCCCAGCCGGAGGTGAAGTTGACGATCACCCCCTGGCCGCGCTCCGCCATCGCCGGCAGGAAGGAGCGCATCACGTGGTAGGGCCCCTTGAGGTTCACGTCCACCACCTGGGAGTACTCGTGCGGCGGCACCTCCCAGAGCGGCGCGTTGGCGTTGATCAGGCCGGCGTTGTTGATCACCAGGTCGGGGGCCGGATGGCGCTCCAGCAGTCCCTGCGCCCAGCCCTCCACGTCGGCCGGATCGGTGACATCCACCACCGCGAAATCGTGCGGCTCGCCGAGGGTGTCGCACAGGTCCTCGATCGCCTGGCGGGAGCGCCCGCAGCCCAGCACCGTGTGCCCCAGGGCCACGAGACGGATGGCGAGCGCCAGGCCCAGGCCGCGGGTGACGCCGGTCACCAGGATCGTCTTCGTCTCGCCCGGATTCACGCGGTCTCCTCCAGAGGGGCGATCAGGGGCAGCTCGTCGGCGGTCGGCTGGAAGATCGCCGTCCCCACCGTGCCCGGGCCGGCGTGGGTGCCGACCACCGGCCCCATCTCTCCGACGATGCGCTCCTCGACCCGGAAGCTCTTCTCCATCAGGCCGCGCAGGCGGTCGGCCCAGACCGGCGCCTTGGCGTGGGCGATGCTGACCACCACCGGCCGCGCCGGATCGACCCGTTCGCGCAGCAGCTCGATCAGGCGCGGCTGGACGCCGCGCCCGCCGCGCACCCGGTCCACCGCGGTCACTTCGCCGTCCACCACGCCGAGGATCGGCTTGATGCCGAGCAGGTTGCCGAGCAGCGCCCGCCCCTTGCCGATGCGGCCGCCGCGCGCCAGATAGTCGAGGGTATCGACGGCGAACAGCACGTGCAGCCGCCGGCTCATCGCGGCCAGGCGCTCGGCGATCCCCCCCGCCTCGACGCCGCGCCGCGCCATGCGGGCGGCGAACAGGGCGAGCAGGCCGAGCCCCAGGCTGACGCTGCCGCTGTCGATCACGTAGAGGGCGACCGGCTCCTCGCCGCGCTGGCGTTGCAGGTCGGGCAGCTCCTCGGCCGCGGCGGCCTTGGCGTGGACCACGGTCTGCGACAGCTTCCCCGACAGGTGGAGCGAGATCACGTCCTTGCGGGCGGCGAGGTCGCGGTAGACGTTGGCGAAGTCGGCCTGGGGCGGCGGGCTGCTGCGCGGGTGAGCCTTGCCGGCTTCGAGCCGCTCGTAGAACTCGCGCGGCTTCAAGTCCACGCCGTCGTGGAAGACCTCCTCGCCGAACAGCACCTGGAGCGGCACGACGTGGATGCCGTGGGCACGGGCGAGGTCGGGCGGCAGGTCTGAGGTCGAGTCGGTGATCACCCGCACCAGCGACGAGGGCTCCTCCAGCGTCACGGAACCCAGCTCGGCGAGGCCGAGAAGGTCGCGCAGGATCTCGCCGTCGGTCGCGGCCGGCAGGGCGTCGAGCAGGCGGCCGACCGTGGCGCAGCCCGGCAGCAGGGTGAGGATCTCGCGCTGGCGCGGGTTGAAGCGGGTCTCGAAGAAGCTCTTGCCCACCTGGAGCCGGACCCGCGTGCGCGGGTCGGGGGCGTCGTGGACGCGGTCTTCCAGGGCGAGCAGGATGAGGGACTTGAGATCCTGCGCCAGGCCCGGGTCGGGCGCGGCGGCCGGCGCCGGGCGGAGCTGGACCCAGAACGGGCCGGCGTCGAGCAGGCTCAGGCGGCAAAAGGCCTTGACGCCGCGCGCCGCGCCGGCCGCGGCCATCACCACCGCGCCGTCGGCCAGGACGATCTCCCCCTCCGCCATCACCAGCCGGCCGGAGACGCGCGCCCGGCCGAGGTCGCGCAGCAGCTCCAGGATCGGCAGCAGCGAGAAGTCGCCGACCAGCGATTCGAGGCTGGCGTCGGGCTCCAGGCCGACCTCGCGGCCGAGCAGGACGAGGTGGACGCGATCGACCAGCTCCGCCTCGGGGAGCCCGTCGGCGTCGAGATAGAGCACCTCCTCCGGCAGCTCCGCCGACGCGTCCTGGTTGCGGCCGAGCAGCAGCAGGGTGCGCTGGGAGGCCGGATCGGCCATGGAGAAACGCGCCAGGATCGAGGCGTCACCGAAGCCGGCCAGCTCGACGGGCGCCACCACCACGCCGGGCCCCAGCCCCTCCGCGAAGCGCCGCCCCTCGCGCTCGTCCACCGCCGGGATCACGTCATAGCCGAAGCCGGTGAGCCCGCGCGACAACCCCTTGCGGCGCACGGGCTCCGGATCGACGACCAGGACGGCGGGACGAGGCATCTCTTTATCCGTTTCCTTCTAAAGAAAATTCGCCAGCGATCTATCGGGCCTTCCGCCCGTGCTCATGCCGATGTCGTGGAGACGATCACAGGATAAACCGAGCCGGGGCTTTCGCGAAGCCCCGCTCAGGCATCCAGGGTGAACTCGGCGATCACCGGCAGGTGGTCGCTGGTGAGCCGCGACACCTGCATGCGGCAGGTCTGGACCCAGGAGAGGCGCAGCGGGCCGCGGAAGTAGATGCGGTCCAGCCCGCCCTGCGGCGAAAAGGACGGGTAGGTGGGGATCACCCGGTAGGGGCCGCGCTTGCGGTCGGTGGCGCAGCGGAAGCCGAGGCCGTTGGTGAACACCGGCCAGAGCAGCGAGCGCCAGTCGTTGAAGTCGCCCGCCACCAGCACCGGGGTGTCGCCGTCCAAGCTGCTCAGCTCGTCCGAGTGCATCAGCATCTCGACCTGCTTGTGGCGCTCGCGCGCCGAGAGCCCCAGGTGGAGGTTGAACACCTCCAACCGGCGGTCTATGCCGGGGGCGGCGATCCGCCCGTCCTTGCCCACCTTGCCTGTGGACAGGTCGAGGGTGGTGTGCTGGCAGCCGCGGCGGATCAGCCAGCTCCCGATCGACAGGTCGATGTTGCGCTCACGCAGGATCGGAAAGCGGCTCAGGGTAGCGTTGCCGTAGCGCCCCTTGCGCAAGCTGACGTTGTGGCCGACCGCGAAGTAGGGGTAGCCGGCGTCCTGGGCCAGCTCCTTGGCGAGGTCGAGCTCGCGCGAGCGCGGCGCCCCGTCGTCGACCTCCTGGAGCATGACGAGGTCGGCGTTGTAGTGCCGCAGGATCTGGACGACCCGCTCGGGCCGGAACCGCCGGTCGACGCCGATCGCGCGGTGGATGTTGTAAGTGACGACTTTGATCTGCATAGTAGCCGGATGCCACCCTCAGGGCCCGAACCGCTGATCCGCTGGAGGCGGAAGGATACCATCGCCCTCCTCGCCGCCGCTCTCCTGCTCTGGGCCTGGGTTTGCGTGCCCACTCTCGTGGGAGCCCGCACGTTCTATCTGCGCGACGTTTTCAC
>DATAHG010000545.1:0-3570 GCA_036263295.1 Thermoanaerobaculia bacterium
GGGAGCCCTGTCGCTCTGGGTCGCCTCACCCAATTACTGGGCTGAGGATCTGGGGCCGCAGCTCGGCTGGGAGGATCTGGCGGAGGGCGGGGTGGAGGCCCGGACGATCGAGGCTGACCACTACGGACTGCTGCGGCCTCCCGCCGTGGAGGGGTTGGCCGAGCAGATCGGCCAAAAGCTACGCGAAAAAACGTGACAACGTCGAGGGACTCCGTAACGATGCGGAGAGATGTTGCGAGGCAATCCCGAGACAACGTGACGTAATCCCGCCGCTCCGTAACAAAATATCCGCACAAAGTGGCAACTCGTCGCGACTCCGTGACGACTCTCCTTCATGTTGTCACGGAATGAGCATGTTCCGTCACAAAGCGCAGAGAGAAAGTGACAACGCGAAGAGACTCCGTAACAAAATGTAGATACATCGTGACGACGTGAGGATGAAGCGTGACAACGCAGCGCCACGGCGTGAAGAAACTCCGGGATGGAGTGACGACGTGGCTATGCATCGTAACGAAATGCGGATGCGGTGTTACTAAGTCTGGAAAGTCCGTCACAACGTGTAGAGACTCAGTCACGACGTCTCGGGACATCGTGACAACACGAGGATCGCTCGTAGCAAAGTCTCGGTACGTTGTCACGGATGACGAAGGGTTCGTCACGCTTCCATGTCGGTTTTCAAAACTCCCCGATGAACCCGATCTCCGGCTCCAGGCGGTGGCCGGTCCGCGTCTCGACCACCTCCTGGACATGCGCGATCAGCGCCCGCACGTCCGCGGCCGTGGCGCCGCCCCGGTTGATGAAGATGTTGGCGTGGCGGGGAGTGACCATGGCGCCGCCGATCGTGGTGCCCTTGAGGCCGCACTCGTCGATCAGGCGGCCGGCGCCGATCCCTTCGATCTTCTTGAAGATGGAGCCGGCGCTGGGCTCGGTGTCGAGCGGCGGATGGCGCTCCCGCCGCCAGCGGAGGTTCTCCTCGATGACCTGGCGCAGGCGTTCCCGGATGCCGGGCTTCAGGCGGAAGGTCGCCGACAGCACCACATCCGGCCGGTGGTGCAGGATCGAGTCGTCATAGCCGAACTGGAAGTAATCGACCCCCACCTTCCGGCGCTCCCCTTCGACGGTGAGGATCTCCGCCCCCTCGGTCACCTCGGCGATGAACATCGTGCGCTCGCGGGCCGGAGCGGGGGAGAGGAAGTGGAGGTTCTGCCACAGCGCGCCGCCCACGGTCGAAGGGATCCCCACGTAGTGCTCCAGCCCCGAGAGGCGATGCCGGACCGCCACCTCGATGAGGTCGGGATAGACCACGGCGCCGCTCTCCGCCCACAGGCGGCCGTTCGCCGACACCCGGGTGTGCCCCGCGGTGTTGCGGATCACCAGGCCGCGGAAGCCGCGGTCACCGACCAGGATGTTGGCGCCTTTGCCGAGGAGGAAGAACGGCACCCCGTGCTCCCGGGCGGCCAGGATCACCGCCGCCAGCTCGTCCGCCGTCCGGGGCTCGTAGAACAGGTCGGCCGGACCGCCGATGCGGAAGGTCGTGTAGGGGGCGAGGACCTCGCCGGTACGGACCCGGTCCGCGCCGAGGGTCTGGCGGAGCGCGTCGAACGCGGCTTCCACGGTCAAGAGATCTCGTCGATGAGCTGGATCCGGCGCACGTGGCGCCCCCCTTCGAAGGGGGTCTCCAGCCAGATGCGGACGATCTCCAGGGCGAGGTCGAGCGACATCATCCGCTCGCCGAGCGAGATCACGTTGGCGTCGTTGTGCTGGCGTCCGAGCCGGGCCGACTCCTCGTTCCAGCAGAGGGCGCAGCGCACCCCCTTGACCCGGTTCGCCACCATGGCCTCGCCGTTGCCCGAGCCGCCGAGGACGATGCCGCGCTCGGCCTCGCCGCCCGCCACAGCCGCGGCCACGGGGTGGATGTAGACGGGGTAGTCCACCGACTCGGTCGAGTGGGTCCCGAAGTCCTGCACCTCGTGACCCTGGCGGGTCAGGTGCTCGCGGATGGCCTCCTTGTAGCGGAAGCCGGCATGATCGGAGCCGATGGCGATCTTCATGGCGGGCCGTATTAGATCACGGTAACCCAGACCACGGCTCCCGGGCTCAGGACCCGATCGCCGCCGCCAGGCGTCGCCGGCGGATCTCGAACAGCACCAGCGCCGCGGCCACCGTGGCGTTGAGCGACTCGACCGGCGGCTCGATCGGAATGGTCAGCCGCAGGTCGTCCTCGCGCATCCGCTCCAGCAGATCAGCCGAGAGCCCGGGCCCCTCGGCCCCCACGGTGAGGATCAGCACGCCGTCGAGCCGCGCGTCATACAAATCCTCGCCGTGGCGGGGGACCAGCGCCACCCAGCGCGGCCGACAGGAGGCGAAATGGCGGTCCAGGGCGTCGGGCTCGACCCCGACGGCGACCGGGATGCGCAGCAGGCTGCCGGCCGAGGCGCGCAGGGCGCGCGGATGGTTGGGGTGGACCGTGCCCGCGGAGAGGGCGATGCCGGCCGCCCCGGCGGCCTCGGCCACCCGCGCCAGGGCGCCGAGATTGCCGGGGTCCTGCAGCCCCTCGATATAGAGATAGGGATCCGCCGCGCAGACCGGCAGCGCCGCGACGCCGTGGCGGGGGAGGGCGGCCACCGCCAACACCCCGCGCGGCGCGTCGGCGTCCGTCAGGCTGTCGAGCACATCCGGCTCGACCTCCAGCGGCTCGATGCGCCTTCGTGAGAAGATCGCGGCCATCTCCCGCCCCTCCGGCGACGCCAGCCAGGCCGGGGTGACGAGCACCTCTTCGAGCGTGAGGCCGGCGGCCAGGGCCTCGAGAACGAGGTGCCGTCCTTCGAGCAGGGCGTGGTCGCCTTTACTTCGCCGGAGGCGGCGAATATCCTTGACCCTCTTGTTCTGACGACTGACAATCATCCCCAAATCATACCTATGACTCGTGATCTCAAGAGCTTCTGGCAACGTCTCCAGAGCGGCGTCGAAGTGGCGGTGGCCGGATCCACGTCCGACCGGCTCCTCGGCGTCCGTGACGGGTTTCTCCGATTCTTTCATGACGGTCTCGACCGTGCGGCGGTCTCCGTGGCCGTCGTTCCCCAGAGCGTGGCGGACGAGCCCTTCGGGCTTCCTCCGTCCGACGAAGAGGTGCTGCGCCTCGCCCGCCGGCGCATCGACGAGATGGAAAAGCGTCTCGGCGAGCAGTATCACTTCTACGTCGCCAGCGAGGGCGGGATTCACTCCGTGGACCTCGACGGCAAATCCTGCTACTTCGTGCGCAACTGGACCGTGGTGCGCGGCCCCCTTGGCGAAGCCTGGGGATCGAGCGGCTCGATCCAGCTCCCGGAGCGCATCGTGGCCGGCCTCGACAGCGATCAGATCCCCTTCGCCGCCGTACCCGGCACCCGCAAGAGCGGCGGCATGATCAGCTCGCTTACCGGCGGCCTGGAGACGCGCCGCAAGGCGATCGCGCTCTCCACCCTCCACGCCGTCTCCACCCTGTTCTACGGCGTCCTGGAAACCCGGCCGCTGCGTTAGGGCCGCCGTCCCACCCCGGGCCCGGTCGGCACTCTCAATAGAGACGGGGGC
>DATAHG010000546.1:0-7716 GCA_036263295.1 Thermoanaerobaculia bacterium
CAACAAGGGCATCAACGCGGTGCGCGAGGATCCCGGCCTGCTGCTGGGGGTGAACACCTACAAGGGGCACATCACCTGCCAGCCGGTGGCCGACTCGCAGAACCGTCCCTACAAGCCGCTCGACGAGCTGCTCTAAGCATCCGGGTGGCGCGGCAGCTCCGGGAACGGGCGCCGCGCCACCTCTTCCCACAAAGCCCGCAGATCGGCCGGCACCGGCGCCTCGAAGTGGAGGAGAGCGCCGGTGATCGGATGTTGGAAGGCCAGCCGCCAGGCGTGGAGAGCGGGACGGGGGAAGTCGCGCAGCGGCGCCTGCACCGGCCGAGGGAGGGCGCGCCAGCGCGCCTCGCCGTACACCGGATCGCCGACCAGCGGATGCCCCAGGTGCTTCATGTGGACGCGGATCTGGTGCGTCCGCCCGGTCCCCAGACCTAATTCGAGGAGGGAGATGCCGGCGCTGCCGGCGATCCTTCGGTAGTCCGTGCGGGCCGGCCGGCCGTCGGCGCGCACCGTCATCTCCTTGCGCTTGTCGGAGTGGCGGCCGATCGGCGCCTCGATGGTGCCGGCGGCCGGCTTCGGCTCGCCGTAGACCAGGGCGAGATAGGTCTTGGTCACGGCGCGCCCGGCGAAGGCGCGGGCCAGGGCGTGATAGGCCGCGGCGGTGCGCGCCACCACCATGACGCCGCTCGTCCCCTTGTCTAGCCGGTGAACGATGCCGGGGCGGCCGGGCCCGCCGACGCCGGCCATCTCGGGATAGCGGGCGAGCAGGAAGTGGGCGAGAGTGCCGCTCGGCTGTCCCGCCCCGGGGTGGACCGTGAGGCCGGCCGGCTTGTCGAGCACCGCGAGGTCGGCGTCCTCGTAGAGCAGGGCGAGATCGCCGGCCTCGGGGACGACGCGGTCTTCGACCGGCGCCGGCGGCTCGCACTCGATCCGGTCGCCGGCGGCGAGCTCGGCGGACGGGCGGGAGGCCCGGCCGTTGACCCGGACCTGTCCGTCGCGGATCCATTTCTGCACCTGATTGCGCGGCACGCCGAGGCGGGCCGACACGTGGCGGTCGAGCCGTTCCCCGGCGTCCGCCGGAGCCAGGAGCCAGGAGAAATGGGAGTTGGGATCGAGGTGAGACAAGGTTCTCGCCAGCGCGCGGATAGTCTTTGAAGGTACTGAGTTTACGGCCTTGTCCAGAGTGTCACAAGCCGGCGCGATGAGCGTTCTGGTTTCATCTGGACAGGGCCCCTCCGGGGTGCTAGCCTAGCGGCTGTCCGCTGATCAAAAAGCTATGGCTACCCTGGATCATCCTGAACTGCGGGAATCGCTGAATACTTTGCTCAAGGACTCCCGGCCCCGGCTGGAGAGGATCCTTCGGAATTTCGAGATCCCGCCCGAAGACGCTGAGGACATCCTGCAGGATGCCCAGCTCACGCTGCTCTACAAGTGGGACAAGATCCGCAGCCCCGAGAGCTGGCTGATCGGCACGATCAAGAAAAAGTGCATCATGTACTGGCGCAAGCGCCGGGGCAGCCTGTGCGAGGCGGTGGATACGGCGATCCTCGACCTGATTTCGGTGCCGCAGGCGCCGGACCAGGAGCGCGCCGAGCTGAGCTGCGACCTGAACCGCGTGCTCGCCCGCCTCTCGGTGCGGTGCCGTTCCCTCCTCAAGCTGCGCTACGGTCTCGGCTACGGCCCGACCGAGGTGGCCGAGCAGATGGGCTACCGCACCTCCAGCATCCGCAAGGTCACCAACCGCTGCCTGGCGTCTCTCACGCGCCAGCTTCTGGCCGTCGGCTTTCACCAGAAGCCCGTCGACCTGACCAAGATCGAAGCGGCCGACGATTGACCGGCCGCGCTCGTCCACCCCAAGGGTGGTCCGTTCTTCGCAAGCAAAACACTGGACATTCGGGGAGCCAGCCGGTACACTGACGGCAGCTCCAAAAATCGACGAAATGGATACTCCCGTCACGCCCGAGCCAGAGGCGTTCGAGCTCGAGGATGTCCTGAAGAGAGTTGAGCCTCGCCTCAAGAGGATTCTCTCTCGTTACAGGATCCCCGCGCAGGATGCGGACGACCTCCTCCAGGAGACCTTCTTGATCATGGTCTCGAAGGCTGGGACTATCCGCAATCCGGAAGCCTGGCTGCTCGCCACCCTCAACAACCGCTGCGTGATCTATTGGCGGCGGTACCGCAGCCAGCTCTGGGACGTGGTCGACACCACCATCCTCGAGCTGCTCGCCGAGGTGACGGCGCCGGACCAGGAGCAGTCGGACCTGCGCACCGACCTGGGCGGCCTGATCGCCAATCTGCCGGATCGCTGCCAGTCGGTCCTGCGCCTGCGCTACGGCCTGGGGTGCAGCACCGCCGAGACGGCGGAGCGCATGGGCTACTGCAAGTCCAGCATCCGCAAGGTCACCCGCCGCTGCCTGGCGGCGCTGACCGAGCGCCTCCTGAGCGCCGGCTTCCCGATGCCGGTCCTCGCCAACTCGCCTCCCCTCGACGACTAGAGCCCGGGCCGCCCGAGGCCCGCCCCGCGGGAGCTGGAAACTCGCCAGCTCTGGGTGTCCTTTTCCAGATACTTGCGGAAACTTCCTATTAGGCCGCCAGGAAATCCACCTGGGGCCGACTCATCGTTTCCCGCTCTGGAAGGAGATTTCTCATGTCGCATCGCACGCCGCGTACCCCGTTCGCCGCCGTCGTCGTCGCCCTCGCCCTGTTCGTCCTGCCGTCGGCCGGAGAGGCCGCCTCCCTGTCCCGGCTCCGCCTGCCCCAGAACGCCGGTCTGCGGATCCTGGAGCGCCTGGAGCGTCTGGAGAACGTCCTGCTCAAGGGGATGACCAGCCTCTGGCAGCAGGCCGGCGCCCGCATCGACGACAACGGCCGGTCCTGATCCGGCGCGCCCTCTGAGGCTCGCCTAGACCCCGGGTTCCCCTCGCGCCAGGGCCGTGCGCGAGGGGCCGCCCAGGGGGGCCTTCGACTGGACAGAGATCCAGGAAGGTGGTAGTGTGCTTAAACGTAAAAGAGTTCGACCCGACTCGGCGATCGATGAGCGCACTGGACAATCCCCAAGCCGAGGTTCCCTTCGAACAAATCCTGAAGAGCGTGCGTCCACGCTTGAAGGCGATGTTCGTCCAGTACCGCATTCCTCCCCAGGATACCGAAGACATTCTCCAGCAGGCGTTGCTGGCGCTGCTGTACCAGCGCCAGGGCATCCGCGATCCGGAAGCCTGGCTGCTCGGCACCCTCAAGAACAAGTGTCGCCTCTACTGGCGGGACCAGCGGCGCAAGCTCTATGAAACGGTGGACGCGGCGGTGCTCGACTACATGGCCGAGCCGCTGGCCCCGGCCCAGGAGGGGACCGACATCATGCACGATCTGGCGAGCGCCCTCGAACGGCTGCCGGAGCGCTGCCGCTCGCTGCTGTGGATGCGCTACCGGCACGGCTACGAGCCGCCGGAGGTCGCCGCGCACCTGGGCTACAGCCCCGCCAGCATCAGCAAGATCACGACGCGCTGCCTGGCCGCGTTGACTCGCCAGCTCATGGTCGGCGGACTCTCCAGCAAGAAGACCGTTCAATGATGGAACCGCTCTCCCAACACCCCTCCCGGGATTTCCTCGATCAGTTCGCCCGTGGCCAGCTCTCCGGCGCCGCCCAGAAGAGGGTGCTGCGCCATCTGTTCGAAGGGTGCGAGGAGTGCCGGAGCCGGCTGGCGGGGAAGTGGGAGACCCGGCCCGAGGCGGTGGGGGAGGCGGCGGAGAGCGACGGCTACGACGAGGTCTTCGACCGGGTGGTCGAGAGCGTCGTCGCCCAGGAGCCCTCGATCGCCGAGGAGCGCGCCGCCGGGCACCAGCTCTTCGACGAGCTGATGCGGCACCCCACCGCCCATCAGCTCCTGCTGGTCCACAACAGCCCCCGCTTCCGCAACCGCTTCCTCTGCGAGCGCCTCCTCGAGGCGAGCCACGAGGCCGGCTTCCGCGAGCCCGACCGCGCCATCGAGCTGGCGGGGATCGCGGTCGAGGTGTCCGGCGCGCTGGCGGTGGATGCCTGCGGCACGGCCGACCTTCTGCGCGGGCTGCGCGCCCGGGCCTGGGCCCAGTATGGCAACGCCCTGCGCATCAGCTCCGACCACGCCGGCGCCGACCGCGCCTTCCACGAAGCCGAGCGCATCCTCAAGAGCGGGTGGACCCCGCCGCTCGACCGCGCCCGCATCCTCGACCTGCAGGCCTCGCTGCGCCGTGACCAGCGGCGCTTCGCGGAGGCCGCCCACGCGCTCGACCGGGTGATCGCGGTCTACCAGGAGCTCGGCCAGTGGAACATGCTTGGCCGCGCCCTCAAGCAGAAGTCGATGATCTGCGGCGAGGCCGGCGACACGGAGTCCGAGATCGCGCTCCTGCGCCGGGCGCTCGACCTGCTCGATCCGCAGGAAGAGCCGCGGACCTTCCTCGCCGCCCGGCACAACCTGATCCTCGCCCTCAACGACACCGGCCGGTCGCGGGAGGCGTTCGTCCTCCTCTTCCACACCCGTCCCCTCTATCTCAAGCTGGGGGACCGCATGAACCTCCTGCGTCTGCGCTGGGTGGAGGGCTCGGTCGCCCTGGGCCTCGGCCGGACCGAGCAGGCCGCCACCGCCTTCAAGGAGGTGCGCGACGCCTTCATCGAGCTGGGGGTGGACTACGACGCCGCCCTCGTCTCCCTCGACCTCGCCGCCGCCTACATCCTGCAGGGGCGCACGGCGGAGGTGCGGGATCTCGCGGCCGAGATGATGGCGGTCTTCCAGGCTCGGAACATCAACCGCGAGGCACTGGCCGCCCTCCTTTTCTTCCGCCGGACGGCGGAGGTCGAGCAGGCCGGGCTGGACGTGGTCCGGCGGGTCTCCGAGTTCCTGAAGAAGGTACGGAACGACCCGGCCCTCCAGTTCGAAGTCCCCTCCTGACCGCCTGAGCGGAGCCCTTTTTCCCGCGGAGGACACCCTAACTCTGATGGGGTAGTTGGATGGGGTAATTGGGCGAGCCATACTCTTTTCTTTGGAAAGCGTGGCTCTCCATGCTAAAATTCAGACTTGTTCTTCCCGTTTTGAAGGAGCCTGCAATGGCTTTCCATCTTTCGGATCGTGCCGACTTTGCTCAGTTCCTCCGGGGCGACCTGCCTGCCGCGAAGAATCGGGAGGTGGTTCGTCAGATGCTGAAGGCCTTCCGGATCTCTCCGGACCAGGCCGACCCCTCCCTGCGCCTGCCGTGGCTGCCCTCACAAAGCGGCGGGCAGAGCCCTCGCGACGTCGCCGTCGGGTACTCCCGGGCGTTCCATGGCAGCGGCGACCGCGTCGGGGGGAGTCTGGAGGAGCTATCCCGGGAGCGCGACCAGGTCGCGGACCTGGCCGCCCGCCTGAAGCCCCTGCCGTACCGCGACCAGCGCCTGATGCTGGTCACCGACCCCAGCTTCCAGAGCTGGTCGCTCTGCGAGTGGCTGATCGAGGAGAGCCATCAGCTCACCTACGCCGACATGAACGAGGCGGAGAAGCTGGCCGACCTGGCGGCGACCCTGGCGGGGGCGCTGGATTCCGGCTACTACGGGCAGGAGCTGGTCAACGACATCAAGGCCCGCGCCTGGGCCTGCGTGGGCACCGTCCTGCGCATCCTCTCGGACCTGCGCAGCGCCGAAGAGGCGTTCGCGCTGGCGGAGGGCTTCGTAGAGCGGGGCACCGGGGACGCGCTGGAAGAGGCCAACGTCCTCGAGCTGAAAGCCGCCCTGCGGCGGGACCAGCAGCGGCCCGGCGAGGCCCACCAGCTCCTGGAAGAGGCGATCACGGTCTACCGGCGTTACCGCGACTTCCACCTGGTGGGGCGGAGCTTCGTCCAGAAGGGGCGGGTCTACGGCTCCACGCACGACCTCGACGCGGCGATCCGCTGGCTGCGCAAGGGGCTCGGCCTGATCGACCCCACCCGGGAGCGCCGGCTGGAGCTGGCGGCCCGGCACAGCCTGATGCTGTACCTCAACGAAAGCGGCCGGCACCAGGAGGCCTGGTTCCTTCTCAAGGCCTCGCGCCCCGAGTTCGTGGAGTACGGCGGCGAGCTCCTGAAGCTCCGCCTGCGCTGGCTGGAGGGGAAGATCCAGCAGTCCCTCGGCTTCGAGGCCGAGGCGGAAGGGGCGCTGCTGGAGGCCCGTCAGGGTTTCCTCCGGCAGGGCATCGGCTTCAACGCGGCGTCGGTCTCTCTCGACCTGGCGAGCCTCTATTCCAGCCAGGGGCGCTCCGCCGAGATGCGGCGGCTGGCGGAGGAGATGCTGCCGATCTTCCGGTCCCGCGACGTCCACCGTGAGGCGATCGCCGCGCTGATCGTCTTCCAGCAGGCGGTCCGGATGGAGCGGCTGAGCGGCGACCTGCTGCACGAGATTCAGTCGTATTTGCGGCGTGCCCGCAAAGATCATAAGCTGCGCTTCGAATACCCTCTCTGACCGGGGCGCTCCCCGGGCCAGGCGGGGAGCGGAGGGAGCGGGGTCATGGCGGAGCGTCCGAAGCTGCTCGTCCTGGGTTGCGGGTTTGCCGGTTTCTCCCTGCTGTCCGATCTGCGCAAGGACCGCTGGGACGTCACCCTGCTGAGCCCGCGCAACTACTTTCTCTTCACCCCTCTCCTGCCTTCCGCCACCAGCGGCAGCGTCGAGTTCCGGAGCATCCTGGAACCCGCCCGCCGGCGCCTGCGCGACGTGCGGGTCATCGAGGGGGCGGCCGAAGCGATCGACTGGCAGGCCCGGCGGGTGACCTGCGTGGCCGCGGTGGGCGAGGAGAGGTTCGACCTCGACTTCGACAAGCTGGTGATCGCGGTGGGCGCCGCGGTCGGCGACTACGGGATCCCCGGGGTCAAGGAGCACGCCCTGAAGCTCGCCAGCGTCGAGGACGCCCGCGCCGTCCGCCGGGGAATCCTGGAGCAGTTCGCCCGCGCCGAGATCCCCGGCCTGCCGCCGGAGGAAATCCAGCGGCGGCTCACCTTCGTGGTCTGCGGCGGCGGCCCCACCGGCGTCGAGGCGGCGGCCGAGATCGCCGACCTGCTCGACAATGAGCTCAAGGAGACCTACCCCGAGCTGGCGCCGCACGCCCGCATGATCCTGGTCGAGGCCACCGAGCGCATCCTTACCAGCTTCGACGAGGCCCTGGGTCTGTATGCCCAGCGGCACTTCCTGCGGGAGGGGATCCAGGTGCGGATCTCGTCCCCGGTCCAGGCCGTCGACGCCGACGTGGTGCGGCTCCAGAACGGAGAGGCCATCCCGTACGGGCTGGTCCTCTGGGCGGGGGGCAACGCCCCGGTCCCCTTGTTGAAAGACCTGGGCCTGCCGCTCACCCGCCGCGGGCGCATCCCGGTCGGCGAATTCCTGCGGGTCCCGGCGCTGGAGAACGTCTATGCGGTCGGCGACTGCGCGGCGGTGGGGGAGCCCGAACTGCCGGCGACCGCCCAGGTGGCCCAGCAGCAGGGGACCTATCTGGCCAAGACCCT
This sequence comes from Thermoanaerobaculia bacterium, assembly GCA_036263295.1. Classification (GTDB taxonomy): domain Bacteria; phylum Acidobacteriota; class Thermoanaerobaculia; order Multivoradales; family UBA5704; genus DATAHG01. The sequence continues at coordinate 7,471 of DATAHG010000546.1, forward strand.
CAACCGCCAAGCGGTGGGGAAGCCGGTGAAACCATTCCGGTTCCAGCCCTCGGGCATGCTGGCCTACATCGGCGGCCGGCAGGCCCTCGCCGACCTGCCGCACGTCAAGTGGAGCGGGCGCGCCGCCTGGCTGTTCTGGCGCTCCGTCTACCTGACCAAGCTGGTCAGCCCGGCCAACAAGGTGAAGGTCCTCTTCGACTGGATCAAGGCCCGGCTCTTCGGCCGCGACCTCAGCCGCTTCTGACC
>DATAHG010000547.1:0-1672 GCA_036263295.1 Thermoanaerobaculia bacterium
CACTCCGCCATCGTGGCCCGCGAGATGGGCATCCCCACCATCGTGGGCATCCCCGGCCTGGTCGCCACCCTCCAGACCGGCCAGACCGTGACCATGGACGGTGGGGCGGGGGTGGTGCGTTTGCTACAATCCCCGGTTCCATGACTTCCTACTTCATCACCACCCCGATCTACTACGTCAACGATCTGCCCCACATCGGGCATATCTTCACGACCACCGTGGTCGATACCCTGGCCCGCTACTGGCGCATGGCCGGGCACGATGTGTTCTTCCTGACCGGCACCGACGAGCACGGCCAGAAGATCGAGCGGGCGGCGCGCAAAGAGGGCATCACCCCTCTCCAGCTCGCCGACCGGGTCGTTGCCCACTACCGGCAGCTCCGCGACCAGCTCGGGTTCTCGTATAACGACTTCGTGCGCACCACGGAGGACCGCCACACCCGCGGTGTCGAGGAGCTGATCCGGCGCATGGCGCCCGACGACTTCTACACCGCGGTCCACGAGGGCTGGTACTGCTCGGCCTGCGAAACCTTCTACACCGAGAAGGAGCTGCTGTCGGACAAGCGCTGCCCGGTGCATGAGACCCCGGTCGAGTGGAAGTCCGAGCAGAACGTCTTCTTCCGGCTGTCCAAATACCAGCAGCCGCTCCTCGATCTCTACGAGCAGCACCCCGAGTTCGTGCGGCCGGAGACCCGGCTCAACGAGGTCCGCTCGTTCGTCTCGGCCGGCCTGCGCGACCTCTCGGTCTCGCGCTCCAACCTGGACTGGGGGATCCCCTTCCCGGGTCATCCCGGACAGACCATCTACGTCTGGCTCGACGCGCTCGCCAACTACATCACCGCCATCGGCTTCGGCAACGGCGAGGACGGCGCCCTCTACCGCAAGTTCTGGGAACACCCGGACAGCGTCCGCATCCACATGGTGGGCAAGGACATCCTGCGCTTCCACGCGGTCTACTGGCCGGCCTTCCTGATGTCGGCGGGGGTGCCGCTGCCGACCACCGTCTGGGCTCACGGCTGGTGGCAGCGCGACGGCCGCAAGATGTCGAAATCGACCGGCAACGTGGTGCGCCCCGGATATCTGATCGATCGCTTCGGACCGGACGGCGTGCGTTACTTCTTCCTGCGCGAGATGGCCTTCGGACAGGACTCCTCGTTTTCGGACGAAGGGTTCATCGAGCGCTACAACAGCGACCTGGCAAACGACCTCGGCAACACCGTGAGCCGGATCGTGACCCTGTCCCGCAAGGCCTTCGACGGTAAGACGCCGCCGGAGCCCTGCTATGACAACCCGCTGATCGAGGCGGCGGGCAAGGCGGTCGACGCCTACCACGCCGCGATGAAGGAATACGCCTTCCAGCAGGCTCTCGAAGCCCTGTGGCGGCTGCTCGCGGAGATCAACCAGTACGTGGTCACCCGCGAGCCCTGGGCCCTGATCAAGAACGAGGGCCCGAGCCCGAAGCTGTCCCGCATCCTCTGGGACGCCCTGGAAGGGACACGGATCGTGGCCACCGCCCTGCTGCCGTTCATGCCGCGGGCGGCGGCGCAGGTATTGACGGCGATCGGCTGCCGCTCGATCGTCGAGAGCTTTGATTCCCTGGAATGGGGCGGGCTGCCGAACGGCGCCGATCTGCCGGAGCCCAAGCCCATCTTCCCGCGCATCGACAAGGAGGC
>DATAHG010000548.1:0-1600 GCA_036263295.1 Thermoanaerobaculia bacterium
GTCGCGATGATCGAGGCCGGGATGGCGACCGCCGAGATCACGGTGAGGCGGAGCTTGCGCAGGAAGAGCAGCACGATCAGGGCGGCGAACAGCGAGCCGAGGACGAGGTGCTCCTGCACCGCTTTGACCGCGGCGGTGATGTAGTCCGACTGGTCGCGCACGATCGACATGGACCAGCCCGCCGGGAGCTGTTTGCGCAGCTCTTCGAGGCGAGCCTTGAGGCGGTCGATCACCTCGACGGTGTTGGTGCCTGACTGCTTGCGGACCTGGAGGACCACGGCCGGCTTGCCGTCCACCCGGGCGATGGTCTGGACGTCGGCCATGCCGTCCTCGATGCGGGCCACGTCCTTGATCTTCACCGGGTAGGTGCCGCGCGTCAGAATCGGGATCTCCCCGAACTCCTGGGGCGTATCGACCCGGCCGTAGGTCCGCAGCGTCAGCTCGCGCAGGCCCTGCTCGACCTGGCCGCCGGGGATCTGGACGTTCTGGGCCTGGAGGGCCCGCACCAGGTCGGCCGAGGTGAGGCCGAGGCCGGCGAGCTTCTCGGTGTCGGGAATGACGTTGATCTGGCGCGGCCGGCCGCCGATGATGAGCGCTTGGCCGACGCCGCTGATCGATTCGATCTGGCGCTTGAAGTTCTTGTCCGCGAATTCGGTGATGTCGCGGATCGGCGCCGGGCCGGCCAGCGAGACCGAGAGGATCGGCGCGGCGTCGGGATCGATCTTTTCGATGACCGGTGGATCGGCGGCGCGGGGCAGCTCGGCGAGCACCGAGTTGACCCGGTCGCGCACCTCCTGGGCGGCGACGTCGCTGTCCTTCTCCAGCTCGAAGGAGACGGTGACCAGGGAGGTCCCCTCCGACGAGGCCGAGATGAGCTGGTCGATGCCGCTGATGGTGTTGACCGCCTCCTCGATCTTGTCGGTGATCTCGGTCTCGATCTCCTCGGGACCGGCGCCGACCAGGCGGGTGGTGATGATGATGGTCGGGAAGTCCACCTTCGGGAAGCGGTCCACTCCCAGGCTCATGTAGGCGAACAGGCCGACCACGACGAGGGCCAGGATGAGCACCGTCGCGAAGACGGGGCGGCGGATGCAGAGCGCGGCCAGGCTTCTCATCGGGCGGCTCCTTCCCGGGGCCCCGCCCCCGCCGCCCCGAGATCGAGGTCGACGCGGGCGAACAGGCCGGGGTAGAGCCGGCCGTCGCGGTTGGCGAACTCGGTCTCCACGGCGATCGTGCGGGTGGCCGGATCGACGACCCGGACCACCTGGGTGACCCGGCCCACGAAACGCTCGCCGGGATAGGGATCGACGGTCGCGCTCACCCCCTGCCCTTCGCGCAGCTTCGCGAGGTAGCGCTCGGGGACGCGGAAGCGCAGCTTGAGCGGCGAGGTCTGGACGATCACGAACGCCACCGAGTTGTCCCCCAGGCGCTCGCCGACATCGGTGCGGCGCTCCGCCACCACGCCGTCGATCGGCGCCCGCAGGACGGCGTCGGCGAGGCGCTGGCGGGAGAGGTCGCGCGACGCCTCGGCGGCCTGGAGGCCGGCGAGGGCCGAGTCGTAGCCCGAACGCGAGCGGTCATAGGCGGCCTGCGACACCGA
>DATAHG010000549.1:0-6066 GCA_036263295.1 Thermoanaerobaculia bacterium
CCCTCCTTCCTGCGCTTTCGATCGACCTTTCTCAACTTTTCCAGCCCTGACGGGCAAGTCCTACAAGCCCGGCACCCCCGGGCGCAGATCTTAAACCCGCAATTCCATCCGGCTCTCGCTGGCTCGCGACTTGCATTTCAGGAATTGGCGGTAGGGCCACTGGCTTGGGAAGAGAGGCTGCGATTTTATTTCTGATTGAGGTCCGACCATGAAGCTGGCCATCTTCGGGCTGACACTCAGCTCTTCGTGGGGAAACGGCCATGCGACGCTCTGGCGAGGGTTGTGCCGCGCGCTCGCCGGTCTCGGCCATCAGGTCGTCTTTTTCGAACGCGACGTCCCCTATTACGCCACCACCCGGGATCTCTTCGAGCTGCCCGGGACCGATCTCGTTCTTTATTCCGACTGGGAATCCATCCTGCCGCGGGCGCGCCAGGAGACGGCCGACGCGGACGTCGCCATGGTGACGTCGTACTGCCCGGACGGCGTCGCGGCCACCAGCCTGGTGCTCGACGCGGCGGCGGCCGACGGCGGGCCGCTCGGCGTGTTCTACGATCTCGATACTCCGGTCACCCTGTCCCAGCTTCGCGCCGGCCAGAGCGTTTCCTATATCGGGCCCGACGGGCTCGGCGGTTTCGACCTCGTGCTCTCGTACACCGGCGGCAGCGCCCTGCACGAGCTCCAGGCGCGGCTCGGCGCCCGGCGGGTGGCGCCGCTCTACGGCAGCGTCGATCCCGCGGTCCACAGCCCGGCCACGGGGCGGGAGGACTACCGCGCCGATCTCTCCTATCTCGGCACCTATGCCGCCGACCGCCAGGAGGCGCTCGACCGGCTGCTCCTGGAGCCGGCCCGCCGGAGGCCCGGGAAGCGCTTCGTCCTCGCCGGGGCGCAGTACCCGCCGGACTTCCCCTGGCTGTCCAACCTGTTCTTCGTGCGCCACCTGCCGCCGGCCGATCATCCGGCGTTCTACGGCTCGTCGCCGCTCACGCTCAACGTCACCCGCGCCGCCATGGCCGCCATGGGCTACTGCCCTTCGGGCCGGCTGTTCGAGGCTGCGGCGTGCGGCACGGCGGTGCTCTCCGACACCTGGGAAGGGCTCGACGAGTTCTTCGAGCCGGGCAAGGAGATCCTGGTCGCGTCGAGCACGGAGGAGGCGCTGGACGCCCTCGCCCTTTCGCCCGAGGAGATCGCCCGCATCGGCACCGCGGCCCGCGAGCGCACGCTCGCCGAGCACACGGCCGAACGGCGGGCGCGGCAGCTCGTCGATCTTCTCGAATCGGCGCTCAGCGCGCCGCCGAGGGCGGCGGTCCTGCAGACGGCCGCCGGAGGCGCGGCGTGAGCGTCTGGGGGATCGTCCCCGCCGCCGGCCTGGGCAGCCGCATCCAGCCGCTCGCCTTCTCCAAGGAGCTGCTGCCGGTCGGCAGCCGCATTGATCCCCGGGTTGATCCCCGGGCGGGGGGCGCCGAGCGCCCCAAGGCGGTCTCGGAGTACCTGGTCGAGCGCATGATCCTCGCCGGGGCGCGCAAGATCTGCGTCGCGATCTCGCCGGGCAAGTCCGACATCATCGAGTACTACGGCGGCAACGTCGGACCGGCCGACATTTTCTACGTCGTCCAGCCGCAGCCGCGCGGCCTGTGCGACGCCCTGTTCCGCGCCGCGCCGCTGATCGCGCCGGACGACCAGGTGTTGATCGGCCTGCCGGACACCGTCTGGTTCCCCGAGGACGGGTTGAGCCAACTGCCCGCCGAGACGCTGTCGTTCCTGCTCTTTCCGGTGGCGCGGCCGGAGCTGTTCGACGCCGTGCTGACCGATCCGGAAGGGCGTGTGCGGGAGGTCCAGGTCAAGCGCCGCGACCCCGGCACCCACTGGATCTGGGGGGCCTTCCGCATGCCCGGCCGGATCCTCCACGAGCTGCACGCCCTGTGGCGCGAGCGCGACCAGAGCGACGCCTATGTCGGAACTCTCGTGAACGCCTGGCTGGAGCGCGGCGGCGAGGCGCGCGGGGTGCGCGCCGGCCAGTCCTATGTCGATGTCGGGACGCTCAACGGCTATCGCGAGGCGATCCAGTTGCTGGGCTCCCGTCCCCCGGCCGTCTCTCCCCCCTGGGAGGAGACGGCCGCCGAACGTTCCCTGGAAGATGTACGGACCTGACCGATGAGGTGTGCGTGATCGAAGCGGTGATGCTCTGGAATGAGCCGAACAACATGTCCCACTGGGACTTCGAGGTCGATGAGGGGTGGAAGGTGTTCGCCGCGATGGCCCGGCGGGCGGGCGAGGCCATCGCGGCCGAGAACCGCGAGCTGCCGCGCGTGCTCGGGGGAATTTCCCCGATCGATGCGAGCTTCATCAAGAACATGGAGAGGCAAGGCGTTCTCGACCAGGTCGATGTCGTGGCCGTCCATGGATTCCCGCTCGACTGGAACCATTGGCAGATCCATGAATGGCCCGACCGGCTGGCCGAGATCCAGGACGCGACCCACCTGCCGGTCTGGATCACCGAGGTCGGCGTCTCGACTTTCGGCGCCGAGGAGGTTCAGGAGTTCGGCCTGCGCCGCACCGCCGAGCTGCTGATCGGGCGCGCCCCGCGCATCCACTGGTACAGCCTGTTCGACCTCCCCCGCGCCTGGCCGGCCACCACCCGCCACCGCGAGGCGGAGGGGTCCTCCTACTACCGGCACTTCTACATGGGCCTCTACCGGGAGGACGGCACCCCCAAGCTCGCGGCCCGGCACTTCGCCGAATTCGCCCCCGAGCTGGGCGTCTGCCAGTGGTTCCACTTCGAGGATCCCCGCCTGGACGACGGCGTGCGCCGCCTGCGCGAGCTGGGCGTCCGCAAGCTGCGCACCGGCCTCTCCTGGGCCGACAGCTACCGCCCCGGCTGGGAGAGCTGGTTCGACCACCAGATGAGGATGCTGGACGAGTTCGACGTCACCCTGACCTACTGTTTCACTCCGGAGTCTTGCGGCGTGAAGCCCCATCACACCAGTCCGCCGCGCGACATCGACGAGTTTGCCGACTTCTGCGCGCGGATGACTCGGAGGTATGCCACCGGATGAAACCGACCCTGAACGGAAACCCGCCGCGGGTGCTGGTCGTCGTAGCCCATCCGGACGACGAGACGGTGGGGGCCGGCTGCATGCTGGCCCGCCTGCCGGGCGCGTTCGTCCTTCATCTCACCGACGGCGCGCCGCGTTCGGCGCGCTTCCGGGCGCCTGGTTTTTCCGGCTCGCGGGCCGATTACGCCTCGGCCCGGCGGCGCGAGCTGGAGACCGCCATGCGGCTCGCCGGCATCGGTCCGGAGCGTCTCCACAATCTCGGCGTGCCGGACCAGGAGGCGATCCTCTCGGTGTCGGAGATCGCCTCGCGGATCGTCGGCTACAGCCGGCGAATCAAGGCCGAGATCCTGCTCACCCACGCTTACGAGGGGGGGCACCCCGACCACGACGCGGCGGCCCTGGCCTGCCGGGCGGCCTTCGAGCAGCTCCGCAGCGAGGGGGGACCGGTGCCCGAGCTGATGGAGATGGCCCTTTATCACGCCAACGAGAACGGCGAGATGGTGGTCGGCGAGTTCCTCCCCGCTCCCTCGGGCGCCGACTGCCCGGTGGCGCGTTGGGAGCTGACCGGCGACGAAAAAGAGCTCAAGCGCCGGATGATCGAGGCCTTCGCCTCGCAGCGCGAGACCCTGGCGCCCTTCCTGCCGCCCCCGCCGGAGAGCTTCCGTCCCGCGCCGCTCTACGACTTCAGCCAGCCGCCGCACTCCGGCGCCCTGCAATACGAGCTGTGGGGCTTCCCGCTGGACGGCGAGGGCTGGCGCGAGGCCGCCCAGGAGGTCGTGAGCGACGTCGTCGGGGCGGGGCTGGTGGTCGGGGTGGGGCCGCACTGAGGGCCCACTGAGGGAAAATCGGTACGGATCGAGAAACCGCGGCTGGGAGCGCCGGCATCTTGCCGGCCCATCGAATCAAATTAAATTACTTTGCCGGCAAGATGCCGGCGCTCCCAGCCGCTTTATGCCCTGAAGCGGGTAATCTCTCGCGAGCACGAGGCGAGAGCTGGCTTCTTCCTTGCACATCTCCGGTTGCATGATTCAAGATGTAGATGTCGTAAGTCGGATTGTAGGAGATCTTCCGCCCGCCCCTCTCACCGTCCTCAATATCGCCTTTCCCCTCGCTCCGGTCGGGCCGGACGCGGTCGGCGGCTCCGAGCAGGTGCTCACCGCTCTCGACGAGGCGCTGGTGCGCGCCGGGCACCGCTCGGTCGTGCTGGCCTGCGAAGGCTCGGTCTGCCGCGGCGAGCTGGTCGCAACTCCGAATTGGAGTAAAAACGGGGAGAACGAATTACACGAGCTGGATCACGCCGCCTGGGTGGAGGCTCACCGATGTTATCGCTCGGCTCTCCAGGACGCCGTGCGGCGCTTCGCCCCCGACGTCCTCCACTTTCACGGCGTCGATTTCGCCGCCTACCTGCCTCCTCCCCCCGGTCCTCCCGCTCTCGCCACTCTCCACCTGCCGGTCGGCCACTACGTTCCGGAGGCGCTCTTCCCCGGCCGGCCGCGGACCTATCTGCACTGCGTCTCGCGCACCCAGCACGCCTCCTTCCCGCCGGAGATCCGGCGGCTCGACCCGGTGCCCAACGGGGTGGACCTGGAGCTCTACCGGCCCTATCGCCGCAAGCAGCCGTTCGCCCTGGCGCTCGGACGGGTCTGTCCGGAAAAAGGTTTCCATCTGGCGGTCGAGGCGGCGGAAAAAGCCCGCCTGCCCTTGCGCATCGGCGGCCAGGTCTTCCCCTTCGGGGAGCACCTCCGCTACTTCCAGGAAGAGCTGGAGCCGCGGCTGGACCGCCCCGGGAGCTGCTGCCGTTTTCTCGGTCCGCTGGACCGCGAGCGCAAGCGGCGGCTTCTAGCGGCGGCGCGCTGTCTGCTGATCACCAGCCAGGTGGACGAGACCAGCTCGCTGGTGGCGATGGAAGCCCTGGCTTCGGGGACGCCGGTTATCGCTTTCCGCCGTGGCGCCCTGGCCGAGATCGTCGAGCCGGGGCGGACCGGCTTCCTGGTCGCGGACGCGGCGGAGATGGCCGAGGCGATCGCCGCGGTCGAGGGGATCGATCCGGCGGAGTGCCGGCGGGCCGCCGAGGAGCGGTTCTCCTTCGCGCGGACGGCGGAGGCCTACCTGGGGATCTACCGCCGGCTCGCCGCCCGGCCGGGAGAGGGGGAATCCGCCGCCGTGATGGCCGGAGAGGCTCACGCCCATGCTGTCTGAGGTGGTTCCGGCGGCCGGGCTCTCTTTTGACGTCGAAGAGGTGACCCGGCTCGAAGACCTGGAAGCCGTCCGCGGCGAGTGGGCGGCCCTGTGCGACCGCTGCCCCGGCATCACGCCCTTCCAGCGCCCGGAGTGGCTGATCGCGTGGTGGCGGGCGTTCCAGCCGGCGGAGCCCTGGGTGGTGCTGCTGCGCCGGGGAGGCCGCCTGGTCGGGCTCGCGCCGTTCCTCTTTTACGAAAACGGGGGCGAGCGCACCGCCGCCTTCCTGGGCGGCGGGGTCTCCGACTCCATGGACGTGGTGCTCGATCCGGAGATCCGCGGCGCCGCGGCCGAGGCCCTGTTCGGGCTTCTCGCCGAGCGGGCCGACCGCTGGCGGCTCTGCGACTTCGAGCCGCTGCCGGCGGACTCCCCCCTGCTCCAGGCCCACGCCCCCCTCGGCTGGGGAGCCGAGGCCGAGCCGCGCGACGTCTGCCCCGTGCTCACCCTCCCCTCCCGCCTCGAAGACCTGGGCCAGGTAGTCCCGACCCGCCAGCTCTCGAACCTCCGCAAGTACCGCCGCAAGGCCGCGGCGGCGGGCAACCTGCGCACCGAGGTGGCGGACGAGGACGACTGGGAGGAGGCGCTCGCCGCCCTGATCCAGCTTCATGAATCGCGCTGGACGAGCCAGGGGCAGCCGGGGATGCTTCAGGGCGAGGCGTTGCGCGCCTTTCACCGCGAGGTCGCCCAGGGCTTCCTTGCCCGGGGAGCGCTCCTCCTCATCGCCCTGCGCCTGGGAGACGACACGGTCGCCGCCCTCTACGGATTCCAGGAGGGG
>DATAHG010000550.1:0-3626 GCA_036263295.1 Thermoanaerobaculia bacterium
CGCTCTTTGTTGGCGATCACTTTTTTGATCTCGCCGACGAGGTCGTCCACCTGCCCCTGGGCGGGGCGGATCTCGATCACCGGGTCGAGCAGGCCGGTGGGCCGGATGACCTGCTCCACCACGATGCCGGTGGTGCGCTCCAGCTCCCAGGGAGCCGGCGTGGCCGAGACATAGATGCGCTGGCCGACGCGGGCGTCGAACTCTTCGAAGGTGAGCGGCCGGTTGTCGAGGGCCGAGGGGAGACGAAACCCGAAGTCCACCAGGGTCTGCTTGCGCGACCGGTCGCCGTGGTACATGCCGCGCACCTGCGGCACGGTCTGGTGGCTCTCGTCCATGACGATCAGGAAGTCATCCGGGAAGTAGTCGAAGAGGGTCGGCGGCGGCTCGCCCGGCGCGCGCCCGGAGAGGTGGCGCGAGTAGTTCTCGATGCCGTGGCAGGAGCCGATCTCCTTGAGCATCTCGAGGTCGAACCGGGTGCGCTGCTCCAGGCGTTGGCGCTCCAGGAGCTTGCCCTGCGCTTCCAGCTCGTCGAGCCGGACGATCAGCTCGGCCTTGATCCCCTCGATCGCCCGCTCCATGCGGTCGCGCGGGGTGACGTAGTGGGTCTTGGGATAGACCGCGATGCGGTCGATCTCCTGGATCACGTCGCCGCGCAGGGCGTCGAAGCGGGTGATGCGCTCGACCTCGTCGCCGAAGTATTCGACCCGGATCCCCAGCTCCTCGTAGGCGGGGAGGATCTCCAGCACGTCGCCGCGCACCCGGAAGCTGCCGTGGTGCAGGTCGAGCTGGGTGCGCTGGTACTGCATCTCGACCAAGCGCCGCAGGGCGGGGTCCATGCCCTCCTCGTCGCCGCGGCTGAAGAACTGGAGCATGCCGTAGAAGGCTTCCGGCGAGCCGAGGCCGTAGATGCAGGAGACCGAGGCCACGATCAGCACGTCGCGCCGCTCGAACAGGGCCTTGGTGGCGCGCAGGCGCAGGCGGTCGATCTCTTCGTTGATGCTGGTCTCCTTCTCGATGTACGTATCGGTCGAAGGCACGTAGGCCTCCGGCTGGTAGTAGTCGTAGTAGGAGACGAAATACTCGACGGCGTTGTTGGGGAAGAAGCTCCGGAACTCCTGGAAGAGCTGGGCCGCGAGGATCTTGTTGTGCGAGAGGACCAGGGTCGGCCGGTTGACCGTCTCGATCACCTTGGCGATGGTGAAGGTCTTGCCGGAGCCGGTGACGCCGAGAAGCACCTGCTCCTTGTCGTTCTGGCGGATCCCCTGGACGAGCTGGTCGATGGCCTCGGGCTGGTCGCCTTGAGGCGTGAAGCGGGAGACGAGCTGAAAATCGGGCATCTTGGGATTCTATCGGAGGTGGGGGACGGTGGGCCCCTGCGTGAAAACGGGGCGGGAGGGGGGATTGTTCCCAGAGCTAGGGCAGCCCAGGGTTTCAACCCTGGGCCGACCGGGCTCCGCTCCAGCACCGCCCTACCCCGCTCCCGCCCCCCCACCCTCCGCCACGCTCTTCCCCGCCAACGCCTCCAGCGCCTCGGTCAGCTCGCGCACCTCGTCGCGCGTGAGGGTCTGACCCTGGGGCTTGCCGGCGATCTGTAGCATCTTCGCCTGGAGGTTCTGGAGCTGTGTCTGGTCGGCCTTGCCGGATTGGACAGCGTCGGCGGCGTCGTCGAAGGCGGTGCGCAGGCGCGCGCGCTCCTCCTGGGTGGCGTCGGCCGGCATGCGGGTGAGGATGTCGGTCCCCAGCCGGTTGAACATCCAGGCCACGATCTGCGGCGCCTTGACCACGAAGAGGATGGCGCCGATCCCGATCAGGACCAGGACGATGCCGCAGCCGATGAGCGCGGGCTTGCTACAGCCGGGGCCCGGACGGGTGCCCGGCGCCGTGGGGTTGAACGGCGCTGCAGGGGGGACGGGGGGGACGCTGCCGGGTTCCGTCATGGGTGCCCTCCGGGGATCCATCGGTTCGAGCGGTTTTCTATCATAATGCCCCCATGCAATACGACCCGATGCCTCCGAGCCGATCCGGAGGCCCCGCCGCTCCCGCCCGGTCCGGACGCCCACCCCGGCGTCGCCGCCCGTTTCGCTTCTTCTGGCCCCTGCTGGCCGCCGTCGTCATCGGCGGGATCAGCGGCGTGGCCGTGGCCGCCGCGATCCACATGCCGCAGGTCGGCTCGCTGTCCGACCTGACGCCGAGCCTGATCACCCAGCTCATGGACCGCAACGGGCACTCGTTCGCCACCTTCGCCCGCGAGCGGCGCCTCATGCTCAAGGAGGACCAGATCCCGCCGATCCTCGCAAAGGCGGTGCTGGCCTCCGAAGACAGCAACTTTTTCAATCACGGCGGCATCGACGCGGTGGGCATCATGCGCGCCGCCGTCACCGACCTGCGCCACGGCAAGATCGTGGAGGGCGCCTCGACCATCAGCATGCAGCTCGCCCGCAGCCTCTATCTGTCGCGCGAGCGCACCTGGAAGCGCAAGGTCGAGGAGGCCTTCCTCGCGGTCGAGCTAGAGAAGAACTTCAGCAAGCCGCAGATCCTCACCCTGTATCTCAACCTGGTGAACCTGGGGCACGGCAACTACGGTGCCGAGGCCGCCTCGCGCTACTACTTCGACAAGCCTGCCAAGGACCTTACCCTGCCCGAGGCGGCCACCCTGGTGGGGATCATCCCGGCGCCGAGCCGCTACAGCCCCTACCGGACGCCCGACCTGGTGAAGAAGAACCGGGACCGCGTGCTGCGGCGGATGCTGGAGGAGCGCCAGATCACCCAGGAGCTTTACGACCAGGCCGTGGGCCAGCCGCTGCTCGTCGCCAACCAGCAGGACGAGGAGCAGGTCGCCCCTTACTTCGCGGAGGACATCCGCAAGTACATCGAGACGACCTACGGCGCCGACACGCTCTATGAGCGGGGCCTCACGGTGCAGACCACGCTCGACCCGCGGATTCAGGCGGCGGCTGAGCACGGGGTGCGCGCCTGGCTGTTGCGCCTGGACCACCGGCGCGGCTGGCGCGGGCCGATCGCCACGATCGCGGAGGCGGACATCGAGAAGCAGCAGCTCCCGACCTGGGGGCGCGGCAAGGCGGTGCCCGGCCGCTGGTACCAGGGTCTGGTGCTGGAGTCCGGCTCGACCACGGCGCAGGTGAAGATCGGCGGCGACACCTACACGCTGGAGCGCAAGGGGATCGCCTGGACGAACCGCTCCGGCCCCGACAAGCTGCTCAAGCGGGGGGACGTGGCCTGGTTCCGCCTGGAGGTCCCGGAGCCGCCCAAGACCGACGCGAAGGCCGCGGACGGCAAGGACGCCGCCGCGGCGCCTCCGCTCCCGCCGGCCGAGCCGAAGCTGATGCTCGAGCAGGCCCCCCGCATGGAGGGCGCGGCGGTGATCATCGAATCGCGCAACGGCGCGATCCGCGGCATGGTGGGGGGCTGGGACTTCAACCGCAACAAGTTCAACCGCATCACCCAGGCGCGGCGGCAGGTGGGCTCGGCCTTCAAGCCGCTGGTCTACGGCGCCGCGCTGGAGGCCGGCTGGACGCCGTCCGACACCCTGCTCGACGCGCCGACCGCCTTCATGGGCGGCGACGGCAAGCTGAGCTACCGGCCGGAGAACTATTACAAGAAGCACG